>CBDUSC010000130.1:0-5708 GCA_965369735.1 uncultured bacterium | reverse complement strand
ATTATATACAGATACCTGCCTCAGGCAAGCACTCTCCGCCAAGGCTTTTTTCAGGTTGCGCACCAACCCACAAAAACAGCCACCCAACAGCCCGATCCGGCCATGTGTCATCTGCCACAAACCCTTAACCGGCAAGCATTTCAGCTGGATGCGCGACTTGTCGATAAAAACGGGCAGTCTGCCGAAGCGCGGGCAACCAAAGCACCCCGGATGGAGTCTCTCATTCTGTACCGGAATTAAGTATGGGGCTTGATCCGGTTCCAAATCCGGGGAGAACAACGGAAATGAAAATTACCCAGACTGCGCTGAAAAACCCTGCGGGTGTTGCAGTAGGCGTTGCCATCGTTACCCTGTTCGGTCTGTTCAGCATTCTGCAGCTTCCCATACAACTGTTCCCGGATATCGAGGAACCGGTTGTCTCGATCAATACAAGCTGGCGTGCGGCCTCGCCGCGGGAAATCGAGTCCGAAATACTGGAACCCCAGGAGGAAGTCCTGCAGGGTATCAACGGGCTGGTCGCAATCAGTGCCAATGCCAACCAGGGTAACGCATGGATCAACATGCGCTTTAGCCTGGAAACCGATATGCAGCAAACGCTGATGGAAATCATCAGCCGGCTAAACCGTCTGCCACCACTACCCCGCGACGCCAACCCGCCAGTGATCAATTTCGGTGGCGGAGACGCCAATGAAAACCTGACCTGGTTCTTTATTCAGAAACTGCCGGAGAACCCGAACCCGGCGCAGTTTTACGCGCGACAACTCGACGACATACTCAAACCGGCAATAGAAAGCATCCCCGGTGTTGCGGGCGTCCGTTTGCACAATATTGTCCCCGAAGAGCTGCAGATTGTATTCGATCCGTATCGCGCAGCTCAGCTTGGCATCCAGATACCGCAGGTAGCTGCGATCGCTGGCAGCGCAAACGATGTTTCCGGCGGTTTCGTGGACGTTGGCCGCAGAAAATACACGCTGCGATTTGCCGGTCGTTATACCCCCGAACAGCTCAATGATCTGATACTCGAATGGCGCGATGGCCGACCAGTGAAACTGGGTGACATTGCGGAAATCGGGATTGCCCGTTCGCCAAATGGCAATTTTGCTTATCAAAACGGTAACCCTGCGATTTCGATGCAAGTCCTGCGCGAAAATGGCGCCAATGTACTGGATACACTGAATGCAGTAAAAGAAAAGGTCGACGAGCTGCGCGATGGACCGATCAGCGAGCTGGGTCTTGATATCCAGCAATCATTTGATGCATCGGTATTTATCTATCGCGCAATTGGCCTGGTAACAAACAATCTGGCACTCGGTGTCATGCTGGCAATCGGCATACTCTGGTGGTTCATGCGCCAGGCCAGAGCAACATTGATCGTTGCCATGGCTATTCCCGTATCAATACTGACAACGCTGGTGGTGTTGAATCTCGCCGGCCGCAGTCTCAATGTCATATCACTTGCGGGTCTGGCTTTTGCTGTGGGAATGGTGATGGACGCTGCAATTGTTGTTCTCGAAAATATTATTCGCATCAAGTCTGGCGGCACACCTGCGGACAAGGCTGCGGAAAAAGGTACCTCGCAGGTGCTGGGTGCGCTGGTCGCATCGACGGCAACCACAGTTGCGATTTTTCTCCCGGTCATTTTCCTGAAGGATGTCGAAGGTCAGCTGTTTGCAGACCTGGCACTGACAATCGCTATTGCGGTTACAGTGTCATTGGTGATTGCCATCACGCTGTTACCGACAGCCGCGACGCGCTGGCTGAAAGATACCGATCTGCAGGACAAGAACGCCCATATCTGGGAACGCATGACGTCTGGAATCATGCGTCTGACCGGTACCGCACGCAGACGCGCTGTAATGATCGTCGGTCTGATGACCGTTCCGATTGCGATTACGTTTCTCGCCCTGCCCCATCTCGATTATTTGCCACCGGTAAAACGTGATGCGGTGGATGGTTTCTTCAGCTTCCCGCCGGGCGCCAATACCGAGACGATCGAAAATGAAATCGTTTCAGTCATGGTGGATCGACTTCAACCTTATATGGATGGTGAAAAAGAACCATCGCTGAAGAATTATTACATCTGGGTGTGGCCAAACGGCGGCACAATCGGGGCGCGTGCCAACGACCAGAATAAAGTCAAGGAACTCGAACGTGTCATCCGCGAAGAGGTGGTGGCCGGACTACCCGATACACAAGCATTTATTGCGCAAGGTAATTTGTTCGGTGGTGGCGGTAATCGGCAAATAGCGCTGCATATCCAGTCGCGTGACAGCGATGCGCTTTTGGTGGCAGCACGTCTGGGCATGGAATTGATCCCGCAAAAAATACCCGGTACGCAACCACGACCGGAGCCGGGCACTGAAATGGCAGAGCCGGAATTGCGCGTCATACCGAATGATCAGCGCATCAACGAAGCCGGCTGGAACCGGGCGACCGCTGCCAACCTGGTTCGCGCACTGGGTGACGGTGTATGGATCGGCGAACATTTCGATGGCGAAAAGCGCATGGACATTATTCTGCGCGCCAAGGACTGGGATAACCCGGAACAGCTCGAGCAGGTTCCGCTGGCCACACCGAATGGCGGCGTCATGCCGCTGGGTGAACTGATGAATATCCAGCGCACCGTGGGCCCCAGCCAGTTGCGTCGCATCAATCGCCGGCGGACTGTGACCCTTTCCTTCGAACCACCCGAAAACATGTCGCTCGAAGAGGCAATCCAGATTCTCGAAGACGAGGTGGAGCCCGAGCTCAAAAGGGTGTTGCCGGCAGATGGCGCAGTGTTATATGGCGGCAGCGCAAGCAGCCTGAAAATTGCCATTCGCAACATGTCGCAGAATTTCATACTTGCCCTGATTATTCTGTTCATGCTGATGAGCGCATTGTTCCGGTCTGTAAAAGACAGCCTGATGGTTACCCTCTCATTGCCACTTGCTACGGTCGGCGGTGTCGTTGCATTGAGAATACTCAACCTTGTGACATTCCAGCCGCTGGATCTCCTTACCATGATCGGCTTCATCATCCTGATGGGGCTGGTGGTCAATAACGCAATCTTGCTGGTGCACCAGACCCGCTCGACCGAACGCGAGGGTGTGAGCCGACGCGAGGCAGTCCAGATTGCGCTGCGGTTGAGACTACGACCGATTTTCATGAGCACAATGACCAGCCTGTTCGGCATGCTGCCGCTGGTACTGCTGCCAGGCGCCGGCAGCGTGATCTATCGCGGTCTGGCGGTCGTTATTGTGGGTGGTATGTCGGTCAGTACCATATTCACATTACTGCTTTTGCCAAGCCTGCTGCGTCTCGGTGAATCGCGCAGGGAATCAGAATTGATGATTAAAGGAATTGCATCATGACTCGCTCACAATTATTTGGTCACGGTTGGATCGTCCTGGGTTGTTTGCTTGGGGTTTCGCTCGCCTTTGATACAACAGAAGCTCAGAACGAGGATCAGGGTCCACCTCCGGCACCGGTCAGGGTGACGGAGGCGACCCTGCGACCCATGGCATCCGTATTCCTGGCGCCCGGCACCGTCGTGAGTCTTAACGATGCAAATATTGCAGCCGAATACGCTGGTCGCCTGATCTGGGTCGCCGAGGTCGGTGACGAGTTTGAAGCCGGTGATGTTATTGCCAAAATCGATGACACCACCTTGCGGCTGGAACTCAGAAATAACGACGCCACGATTCGTCGCCTCGAGTCCAATTACCAGTACATGAGTCAACAGGTAGTACGCCTGAATGAACTGACTGAACAAAATATCGCTGCGCGAAATGAGCTGGATAACGCAATTTCACAGCGCGATATGGCCGAACAGGATCTGGTGATGGCACGTATTGCACGCGAACAAACTGTACACGCGATCGCACAGAGCAAGGTGAAGGCAGCGTTTTCCGGGCAGATTGTTGAGCGCATGCGGCAAAAAGGTGAATTCATCCCCGTGGGTGGCGAAATTGTCCGTCTGGTTGATACCCGGAATGTAGAAATCGTGGTACGCGCGCCGATGTCGGTTGCGCAATACCTCAACGAAGGTCTGCCGGTTACGGTCAGCGATGAAGCGCGCAAAGTGCAAAGCTCCATTCGCTCGGTCATCCCGGTTGGTGATGATCGCTCGCGTTTGATCGAAGTCCGCGTCGCATTGGACAAACAGGTATGGGTAATCGGATCGGCAGTACAGGTTGGTCTGCCGGAAAGCAAACCATTGAGCGTCGTTGCGGTGCCGCGTGACGCACTCATTCTGCGCCAGGATTCAACATTTCTCTACAAGGTCAATGATCAGGGTCTCGTCGAACAAATACACGTCAAGACCGGTGTTGGTAACGGCGCATTTATCGAAGTACGCGGCCAGGTCGAGGATGGTGACCAGGTTGTGGTACGCGGTGGTGAACGCTTGAAACACGGCCAGGCGGTCAATATCAACGGCGGATAACCGTTCCCAGTCACCCTGCGGCAGCTCGCCACGGGGTTCAGCTACCGTAACGCCATGGGCAGGGATGCCCGGGCGTTTCCCACATCACATTTGTATTGTTGGCTGACACGGTCTGTTCAGGCCCGGTTCATCGCCTATTGGTAGTGTGAACCATGACGCATATCTGCATCTGGAAATAAGCCATGCTGGCGCATGTGCTTATGTAAACCGGGAACTGTCATGAGTGTGATGAAAATTTTTCGACTGGCCGTAGTCCTGCCCATGCTGGCATTGCTGATGTCTGCATGCGCGACATTATCGGAGGACGAGTGCCGTTACGCCGACTGGCAAACCATAGGCTTCCAGGACGGTTCACGCGGATACGCCGTGGATCGCATCGGATCGCATCGCAAGGCCTGTGCCGAGCACGGCGTCATGCCTGACATGGCGGCCTACCAGCACGGTCGTGACCAGGGTCTGGTCAGTTACTGTACGGCAGCCAATGGCGTGAAAGCCGGTCGTGGCGGTCGCGGTTATCAAGGTGTATGCCCGGCCGAGCTGGAGGGAGATTTCCGGATTGGCTACGCGCTGGGTCGTCAAATCAAGGCCATGCGAGTCGATATGGGTAAACACCAGGTGCGCGTGCACAACCTCGAGGAGTTGCTCGACTCTGACGAACTGGATGACGAGGAACGGGAACGCTTGCGTTACGAGATTCGCCAACTGGAACGTGAATACGGTCGTATGGAAGTCAATCTGGAGAATCTCGAATCCGAGGCCACCCAGATTGCTGCCTATTACTGATCGGGTTTGATAAATCGACCTGGTTGTCGCGAATGGGCGACAGCCAGGTTTTCCCTTTTGGATGAAAATCAAGTGCCTGTTGTACCAATCAGGCGCTTATATACTTGATTTATCTCGGTGCTTTGGAGTAGCGTTATGCCTGACCGCCGGCAATCGTGGCTCTGGCCGCGTTGTTGGCGTCGCTAATTACAACGGAACCGTTTTTTCAATATCAGGGGACATTCAATGAATAAGAACATCCGGAAGCTTGCTCTGGTTAGCGCTATGCTGATTAGCGCAGGCATCATCAGCGGTTGTGCATCTACCTCACGGGTAGAAGCACTGGAAAACCGCGTTTCATCGCTGGAAACCAAGGTTGACAGTGCATCGCAGGCTGCTCGTGATGCGGCTGCTTCTGTGCAGGCACTTCGCGACGGAATCGCCGGCGCACAGAACACAGCAAACCAGGCTTTGAATGCAGCTAATGCTGCACAGGCTTGCTGTGATGCCAACAGCGAAA
>CBDUSC010000129.1:0-5710 GCA_965369735.1 uncultured bacterium | reverse complement strand
ATGGCGGCGGCCGCTATTTTGCCCTGTACGCCAGTATTGGCGGGGGAGTTGGGGAGCACTGCGGCCGATCGTGCCGCTGCATTCGAGCAGGAACTCATAAAAATACGCCGTCATTATCACCAGTATCCGGAGCTCAGCAACCGCGAATTCAAAACGGCCGAATCCATTGCAGCGCATCTGGAGCGACTTGGGCTGGAGGTGCATACGGGTATCGCTCACACGGGCGTGGTGGGTGTTTTGAAAGGCGGTCGAGCGGGGCCAACAATAGCCCTGCGTGCCGATATGGATGGGCTGCCGGTTACCGAGCGCAGCGATCTTCCTTTCGCGTCAAGGGAAACCACCGAATACAACGGCCAGAAAACCGGTGTCATGCATGCCTGCGGCCATGATACTCACGTGGCTGTTCAGCTTGCCGCTGCCGAGGTACTGAGCGGGGTGCGCGACGAGCTGCCCGGAACCGTGGTGTTTATTTTTCAACCGGCGGAGGAAGGCGCGCCGGTGGGTGAAGAAGGTGGTGCGGAGCTCATGATCAGCGAGGGTGTGCTGGAGAAATTCAAACCCGAAGCGATTTTTGGTTTCCATACCTGGGCCCCTCTGAACGCAGGTGTGATCGGTTTTCGATCCGGCCCCATGATGGCCAGCTACGATAATTTCAAAATTATTATTCGGGGCAGACAAACACATGCATCGCGGCCATGGGGTGGTGTTGATCCCATTGTGGTCTCCGCGCAAGTGGTGCTTGCAATTCAGACTATTGCGTCGCGCCAGGTGAATGTCACGCTGGCACCCTCCATAGTCTCAATTGGCAGTATTCATGGCGGTATCCGCAATAACATCATCCCGGATGAAGTGGAAATGCTCGGCACGGTTCGCGCGTTTGATGCGGACATGCGTCTGGATATTTTCGATCGGTTGACAAACACTGTCATGGCCACAGCGGAGGCCGGTGGTGCGACGGCGGATGTGGAATTCGATTATGGCTACCCGGTCACAATCAACGATCCCGATCTCACCGCGAGGGTCACGCCGTTGTTGCGGGAAACACTGGGGGAGGAAAATGTGCTCAAAATCGATCTGATTACCGGTGCAGAAGACTTCTCCTATTTCCAGAACGAAATACCGGGCTTCTATTTTTTCCTCGGAGCAACACCGCGCGGTGAAGATGCGAGCAAAGCGCCATCCAATCATTCACCATTGTTTTATGTTGACGAAAGCACTCTGTTGACGGGCTTGCAGGTGCTGCTGGCGTTGACCATCAATTATCTCGAGACTGACATCTGATTTTACGGTGCCGGTGTTAGCCTAATTAGGCTAACACCGGCACCGTCATTTTGGTAGCCGCACTTCGAAGACGACACCGGCTGGATCATGAGCATTGCTGGCGCTGATATCACCCTTGTGGTGCATCACGATCAGCCGCGCAATATACAAGCCAAACCCGAGATGCGGCTTGTCATCCCGCACGCTGCGGTGAGAGATCATGGATTCGAATAATTGCTCGCGTATCTCATCCGGAATATTGTCGCCTTGGTTGCTGACCCGGATTCGATAGCAATCCGTATCGGCATCCAAAGCCAGCTCAATGCGCGCGCCGGGCTTGCTGAAATCGACGGCGTTATCGACCAGTTTGTCCAGCATCTGAGCCAGTAGTTCAGGTTGCCCGGTCAGTTCGCCGGCTTTATCGGGGCTGACAATTTCGATATTGCGATTGCGATGCGTGTCACGATAGGCGGCTGCGAGGGCATCAAACCACTCCTTGATATCGAATGTTTCAGCCTGGCTGCTTTCCAGCGCCTGTTCGACGCGCGCGGCCTCGCTCATCACTTTCAATATTGCTTTTAGCCGCGATGTACCTTGTCGCGCGCGCCGGGCGTAGGTTTTTGCTTCGTCGCTGTGATCACTGTGCTCCAGGTTTTCCAGTGAAGATTCGACAATGGCCAGCGGGGTTCGCAATTCGTGCGACAAGCGCCCTGCCAGCGCTTCCAGGTATCGGTTATAGGTTTTCAGGCGCTGCATCAGCACCGAAAAGCTGCGTGATAAATCGCCCAGCTCATCCGCGGCGCCGGTGCCTGGGAATCCGGCGATAATACGGCCCTCGGGACTGACTGCCTGATCGGCTGCATCGCGGATCCGGCGTATCCGGATCGACAGCACCGTTGCGAATGCGAGCATACCCAGCGCCGCGAGGCTGGCCGCCAGCAATGTGATATTCATCAGCCGACTGATCGATTTTGATGTGCGGCTGAGCAAAACCTCGCTTGTCTGCTCAGCTATGACCGCACCAATGACTTCATCGCCCAGTTTTATCGGGTATGCCGCGGCGATAATAGCAAGGTTGCCGGCCGATGACTCAAACCGGCCGGATTCAGCGTCGCCGGCCAGCGCTGTTTCGATATGTATGCCGCCAACCCTGCCCGGTTCGTCCGATGTGACTGCCGCGTAACGGCTTTGTGTGCCCAGCAGACGAAGATAAAAACGATCAATCAGCGGAAGCCGGTCCCGGTCATCGGGCGATGAACCCAGGCGGCCGGCATCACCCAGCAACCAGCCGCGAAAATCGGTAACTCGAATACGCTGATCCGGTTGCTCGAATTTTTTTAGCTCGTTTGCCAGGCCATCGGGTTTTCGTATCAGCAGGCCGGGAATGTTGTCTTCAAATGTGGATATGCGGCTGTCATTTTCCAGGCCCCGATCAAGAACCTCCAAGCCCAGCCTGGTGCCGGCCAGGTTCAGGGGGATGCGTATTTCGAGCAAATACCCCGATGCCTGTTCCTGCCACTCGCCCGCAATTCTTTGCTCAACATCGCCTTTTCCAGCATCGGTCAAATCAGAACGGCGTGGGAAAATTCTGCCCGGGGCAATCGTTGAAAAATCGAAACATGAGCCGGTACCCGCAATGTTTGTTGCGCATATTCTTACTACATCGTCACCGCTACGCCCCGGGCTATGTTTTTTGACCGCCACATACAGGTAAAGAAATCTTGAATGGATACCCGCAGCATAATCGATTGATATGGATTCACTATCTGCATGGCTGAGTGCCTTTGCATCCAGGCCCCAATCCGAAAAATAGCCATCGAGTGAAACAGCCGCAGTCAGATCATGAGCGTATATATCACGCGTTGCTGCGGGTGATGGCTGCATCTGCTCCGGTGTCGGATAGAGCAGATCAACCTGGTTTTCCAGCGCTGCAGCAACGGTTCTTGCATTGCTCAGCAACGCATTTTCCTGGCCCTGCCGCAGAGCGCCCTCCATTTCCCTGACGTACTGGCAGCCGGCCCAGGGCAAGACCAGGGTCAGCAGGCTGACTGCGAGCAGTTGCAGCCTCAGGGACATGGCGCCGTAGCGATTGTTTTGATTTCTTTCGTAACCGCTCCCGTTATTTCTCTGGTTCGACCCATCGGTATCCCATGCCGTAGACAGTCTCGATTGCAGTAAACCCGGGGTCGATTTCGACGAACTTTTTTCGCAGGCGTTTTACATGAGATGTAATCGTGTTGTCATCCAGGACGACGTTCGCCGCATCCATTAGTTGCTGGCGGTTTTTTACGTGACCGGGATAGCGGACCAGCGCATGCACGATCCAGAATTCAGTAAGGCTGAGCATGACCGCCTGATCCGTCCAGCGTACGCTCATGCGATCCGTATCAACAACGAGATCACCACGTTTCAGCACCTGTTCGGTATCCGGCGGGCGTGACATTGCATCGATGCGCCTGAACAATGCGGTAACCCGCGCGGTCAAATGCGCGAGACTGATGTCCTTGGTCAAATAGTCATCGGCGCCCAGACGCAAACCGGATATCGCATCGAGCTCGCTGTCCGATGCCGTCATAAAAATAATCGGCACATCGTTGCTCATTGATCTTAGCTCGCGACAAAGATCGAAGCCGCCCTCGATTTCGTCGCCCAGACCGATATCGATAATGGCCAGATCCGGGATACGGTTTTTGAATGCATCCAGCGCAGACTGTCGGTCCCCGTATGCACTGACCTGGTAGCCATTGCGTTCAAATGCAGCACAGTAGTTGTCCCGGATTGCGGGTTCGTCTTCGATCAATGCTATGTGCTTTTTCATCTCGCGCAATCCTCAATCACAGTCGTCCTGCCACAATTCATCACTTTCTATCGGCGCACCGTCATTTTGCGTCCCCGCTTCCAGCTTTGTGCTACCGCCAAATAGAGCTCAGTCATCGCTCAGATATTGCAGGGGTCGCCCTATGAAAATCAACAATACCCGCTGGGTACAGATTCGTGAACTGAATGTCGCAATCAAACCGGGTCGGCAACTGGCAAAACAGGAGTTTGCTGCACGCCTGTCCCGGGCAAGGCTGGTATATCTGCGGCATCGCGATGAGCATTGGAACTGGATCGCGCTGTCTCTGTGTCTTGGTCTGGCGCTCGGGCTGTTCTGGCCTGCCGTGCCAGCCCACGCGCGACAAGATGCGCAACCAGCTGCACGGACCGCTGTGCACTCCGGTGCGTTGCTGGTCACAGACGGTGACACCGGCGCACGGGTACCGGTACCCCGTCTGGCCACCAGTGTGGAGTTCAACGTCAGCGGTTTAATAGCACGGGTCAATGTTGAACAACGGTTCGTCAACAACCGCTCCGAATGGCTGGAAGGCGTTTACATGCTGCCACTGCCGGATGAAGCCGCAGTAGATACCCTGGAAATCAGTATTGGAGATCGGTTGATAGTGGGTGAAATTCGCGAAAAGGCCGAGGCACGCAAGCTGTACAAGGCCGCAAAACAGTCTGGCAAGCACACCGGCCTGGTTGAGGCGAAGCGGCCGAATCTGTTTTCGGTTTCGGTCGCAAACATTCCTCCCGGAGAAGAGGTGCTGATCAGGATTGCCTACCTGCAAACACTGAAGTATGGCGATGGCAGTTACTCCATGCGCTTTCCCCTGACGTTGACGCCACGGCATGAGCCTTCAGGATCGAATGGCTTACCCGCCGAGGCAACACAGTACGCATCGTTTCGCGATGCCAATATCGAAGGTGCCGGTGAGGAAACAGTCAGTATCCGTGCACTGATCGATGCGGGCGTAGCACTGGATCGAATAGAGAGTCCATTTCACGATATCAGTGTTGCGGGTACAGAGATCGGAACCGCCTATGAAGTCACTCTTGCCAATAGCCATGTACAACCTGACCATGATTTTGAGTTGATCTGGACGACGACCCCGGGTGCTCAACCGGGCATCAGCATGTTCACGGAACAGTACAACGGTGAAACATATGCGCTCATGATGTTTATGCCACCGGATGAACAGATTGAGAGCAGTCAGCCGCGGGAGCTGATTTTTGTCATCGATACCAGCGGTTCAATGGGTGGTGCATCGATCAGGCAGGCAACGGTTGCCTTGCACATGGCACTCGATTGGCTGACTGTCATCGATCGGTTCAACGTGATCGAGTTCAATTCCGCAGCGCGGGGTCTGTTCCCGCAACCAGTCGATGCAACGGCGGCAAATATCAGTAAAGCGCACCGTTTTGTGGGCCGGTTGCGCGCAAACGGGGGTACCAATATGACGCCGGCGCTGATGATGGCGCTGGCCAGCCCACCGGCGGATGAAATTCTTCGCCAGGTTGTATTCGTCACTGATGGCAGCGTGGGCAATGAAGAGCAATTGTTCCGGCTGGTTGCCCGGAATCTTGCGTCCAGCCGTTTGTTCACTGTAGGGATTGGATCAGCGCCCAACGA
>CBDUSC010000128.1:0-5719 GCA_965369735.1 uncultured bacterium | reverse complement strand
CGCCGGTGGAAAACACGTTGCCTATGTCGTAAAAGATGCTGGCGCGGGTAGTTCCCGAGATTTTCTCGGGCAACGGAACGATAAGCTCAAGCTGGGCAGCCATCTTCAGGTTGCCACCGTATTGGTTGCCCAGGGTATCAATCGGGCCAAGCCGGTTTTCCTTGTACCCGCGTACCGTATCCGGGCCACCGGCAAACATGTTCCGAAATGGCGGGATATCGGTTGTATCATTCAGCGCCTCGCCATAGCCGATCTCGGAGTTTGCCATCACGATCCAGTTTTTCGCAATAGGCCAGTATTTGCGGAAATCATAATTAAGGGTGTAATACTCCACCTCGCTGCCGGGGCTGGTAATGCTTGCCGTAACGCGGTGTCTGGATCCGCGATTGGCGAACAAAGCCCGGTTGCGCGAATCAAATACCCATGACGCGATAAATTCCAGAGTCTCGAATTCTGTTTTGAAGAATACTACGCCGCCATTAACCGTAGTCGACGAACTACCATTCAGGCGCACCCAGTTGATGGCCTGAATCGTCTGAAAACTGTTCGAGCTAAGCTCGGCATCCGACCAGCTGATCCCGAACTGGATCTGTTGATACTCGGTCAAAGGAAAACCGTATTGCAGCCCCAGTGTGGTTGTCGTTGTCGAAAAGTCGGATGCACCCGATGTGAACTGAGTGAAGTCCCGAAATCCTACTGACGCGGTTCGACTGATCCCGTCAACAGTTCGGTAGGGATCCGTATGCGACACGCTGTATGACTTGCTGAATTGACCCGAGTTCAGCTCCACGGATATGCGATTTCCGGTACCCATGAAATTAGTGTGTACAAAGTTGCCGTTCAGTATCAGCTTTTGCGAATCCGAATAACCGAGACCGCCGCCAAACTGGCCGGGCAGGCCTTCCTCGATTTCGAAATCCACATCAACCAGATCGGCGCTCCCAGGCACGTCGTATGTTTCGTAATCTACATTTTGAATAAAAGGCAGGCGCTGGATTCGTTGACGCGAGCGATCCAGGCCACTGTTGGATAGCCACGAACTTTCAAGCTGACGCATCTCTCGCCGATAAACATAGTCGTCTGTATTTTGGGTGCCGGTAAAACTGACGCGCCTTACATATACCCTGTTACCCGGCGTTACGTAAAAGGTAATTGATACCTCGTTATCTTCATCGTTGATTTCGGGAACAGGGTCAATCTGAGCCCTGGAATAGCCATCGTAGCCCATACGGAGCTGCATAAGCTCCACGCTGGAAGTCATCATGCGCCGCGAAAATATTTGCCCGTTCTTCATTGAAATCAGCGCTTTCAGCTGTTCTTCCGGCACGACCATATCACCGGCAACTGAAACATTCGCTACAGTGTAAAGTTCGCCTTCGTTGATATTGATCGTAAGGAAAATGCCGGACTTGTCCGGTGATATCGCTACCTGCGTGGATTCGATCTCAAAATTGATATAGCCGCGGTCCATGTAAAAGGAGCGCAGGGCTTCAAGATCACCAAAAAAGACCTCTTTGGAGTACACACAGTCTTTTTTGTAGAAACACAAAAAATGAGGTGTAGTCAGGTCGAATGCGTCACCCAGGTCCTTGTCCGAGTACGTGGTGTTACCGACAATATTGATCTGCCGAATCTCGGCGCGCTCACCTTCCGAGATATTGATCGAAATCTCTACGCGGTTGTCACCGATATCCTCGACCTCGGTTTCCACTTCAACCGCGTATTTACCCTGATCAAAATAGGTGTCTGTCAGCACCATCGATACTTCCTCCAGTATCGATGGATTGAACGGCTTACCTTGCGCAAGACCGACGTCTTTCAGGTTCCGTTCCAGATCCTCGGTTTCGATATCCTTGTTGCCTTCGAATTCCAGTGACTCGATGGTGGGTCGTTCCAGCACGATGATCACCAGCACGTCACCGTCACGACGAAATTCAATATCGCGAAACAGCCCGTTTTCATAAAGAGTACGCATCGCTTCCTCGATACGTTTTGTATCGATGCGATCACCAACGTTGATCGGGAGATAGTTATAAACGGTACCCGCGGTAATACGCTGCAATCCCTCTACCCGCATATCCCGAACCAGGAAGCCGTCCCCGGTTTCTTGCGACGGCAAATCCTGAGCGCCCGCACTGACTCCAATGCCGATGCCGGGCAACATCAGAAGCAGTATCAAATATCCTTTTTTGATTTGCCCATGCACAGCGGCTATCCCATCAATCGAACGATGTCATTGTAAAAAGCAAAGCTCATCAGCATCAGCAACAAAACAATACCAATCTGTTGGCCAATCAACTGGGTCCGTTCCGAAACCGGGCTGCCTTTGACCAGTTCCACAAGCTGGTAGACCAGCTGACCACCGTCAAGCATGGGTATTGGCATCAGATTGATAATGCCAAGGCTGATACTGATAATCGAAAGAAAACTCAGAAACTGTATGATACCGATGCTTGCTGCGACGCCGGCGACGGCCGCAATATTGATCGGTCCGCTGAGGTGCTTGACCGAAATATCACCGACCACCATTCTTCCGAGCAAACGCAAGGTCAGCATGGTTACGTCCCAGGTTTTGCGCGCCGCATGCCCTGTCGCAGCCAATGGGCCGTACTGTTGTACTGCGAGCATGTGATCAAACGCGCCTTCCGCCGGCGGCTGTACCGCAACACCGACCCTGCCGATCACACCGCCATCGCTCACCTCGCTGCCGATCAACACATCGATATCCAGCATCTCACCGCCACGATCAACCGTTACCCGCATCTCGTCACCGGGTCTGCTACGAACGAGCTCTACCCAATCGCTCCAGTTCGGAACCGGCTCCCCGTCGCTGGCAACAATCAAGTCACCGGCAAGCATCCCCGCCGACTCGGCGGGACCGCCTGCAAGTACCTCGCCGATCCGTGCATCGATGGTTGGGCGCCAGGGTTCAAAGCCAAGCCCCGAAAACAAAGCATCCGGTTCGAGAAGACTCCTCAGGTTTGCCCGGGCATCAATGGTCACATCTTTTTCTGTGCCCCGGTCATTGCGCACCCGAAGCTGGATAATGCCGTCATCGGTCAGATCTTCATAAAGCGCAATCGATGCCCCGGACCAGGTACCGGCATCGACACCATTGACATCCACAATTTCGTCACCCGCTTCGAGGCCGGCCGACCAGGCCAGGCTGTCGGTTTCAACGTGACCAATGACCGGTTTTACACCGGAGATACCGACGACGAATATAAACCAGTACGCGGCTATCGCAAAAAGAAAATTGAACAATGGACCGGCCACCAACACGGCCATACGTGCCGGGATGGGCGCGCGATTGAATGCCCGGTGCAGCTCGGCATCCGGCACCGGAGCTTCGCGCTCATCCAGCAATTTAACGTATCCACCAAGCGGTATGGCCGAGATGACAAACTCGGTCTTGTCCCGGCCCATGCGGCGACTCCACAAGACCCGGCCAAAACCGATTGAGAATCTCAGCGCCTTGATACCGACGCGTTGTGCCGCCCAGTAGTGGCCATATTCATGCACCGCGACCAGCACGCTGATTGCGATGACGAAGGCGACTATCGAATATCCTATTCCTGCCACACAGCTACCTCTATCCCTTTACATCGCCCCAATACTACCGGTCCCGCCAGCATATATCGCGCGGCCACGCACAAATCGGCCTGCCCCGTAAAAGCGCCGGGGAAGCCCGTACTAGTAACGACCGCTTGTGTTTATGGTTGTTCCCCGGTGTTGGCCTGTGCCCGATCACGTAATGACCCCCAACCAGCCGGCACCCAATACGAATATGGGCGCTGCAGCATTGATGCTGTCGATCCGGTCCAGGATTCCCCCATGCCCCGGAAACAGGCGCCCGCTGTCTTTCAGGCCCGAGGCCCGCTTGAACATGCTGACGGTCAGATCGCCGACCACTGATATCGCAGCTACTGCAATGCACAATGGCACGAACGCCCCGTAGGGCAACGACGACCAGTAAGCACCCGCGACACCGGTCAGCGCTGCAAATGCAAGCCCGCCAAGCACGCCTTCCCAGGTTTTCCCGGGACTTACCAATGGCGCCAGTTTTATACGCCCAAGGAACCTGCCAACGAAATACGCGCCAATATCGGCAGACCAGATAAGCGTCAGAACAAACAAAAGCCAGTAGGCTCCCAGCGGGTCACTTCGAATCAGCGCAACCAGTGCTACCCAGGGTGGAACCAGCGTCAGGAATCCGCACAGGGCAATTACCGGTTTGGGCATCTGTGTAGGAAAGCGAGTGATCCATACCGCTGCCACGCACCACCAGATGAGCGCAATTGCATATATCACGTCGCGGCGCAGACCCTGCTGTATTACCCACACAGTCAACAGCATGACTATAGCTGTCGCGATGACGTAGATGGATCGCTGCGGATATCGCGTCCATCCAAAAAATTTGCTCCACTCCCAGGCACCACCAAGAAACGCGAGGGTTGCCAGAACAATTACTACGAATGGCGGTGCAAAAAGGATCGCCGCCAGCAGCAGAGGCACAACGACAAGCGCAGTAATGATTCTTTTTGCCAACATGCTAACCGGTCTCTACCTGTTCCTGGGTGCGGCCAAACCTGCGCTTGCGCGCCGCAAAATATTCCAGCGCGGTCTGTAATTGCGGTGGACCAAAATCCGGCCATAGCTGATCTGAAAAATACAGCTCCGTATAAGCAAGGTTCCACAACAGGAAGTTGCTGATGCGCCGCTCACCACCCGTACGAATAAACAGATCCGGATCAGGCAGACCTGCCAGTTGCAGGTATCTGCCAAGCGTATCGGAATCAATATCGCTTGCTGAAAGCTTGCCAGCATCGCAATCCGCGATCAGTTTACGCACGGCATTTCCTATATCCCATCGCCCGCCATATGCCATCGCAATTACCAGGGTCATACCGGAGTTTTGTGCAGTCAGCTTTTCAGCCTCGGCGATTTTGTCACGCAGCTTCCCTGACACGCTGCTCAAATGTCCAATAAACCGTACGCAAACCTTGTTTTCGTGCAATTCGTTAATTTCGCCGTCCAGCGCATCAATGAACAGCGACATCAGCAAGTCGACTTCTTTTCTCGGCCGCCGCCAGTTTTCACTGCTGAAGGTAAATAGCGTTAAAACCTCTACACCTGCACGGGCGCTGGCGCTCACGATTTCCCGCGCAGCCCGTACACCTGCGCGATGCCCGGCGTGTCGCGGTTTTGCACGTTTTTTGGCCCAGCGGCCGTTGCCGTCCATGATGACAGCAACATGCTTCGGGACCGCCCCTGGCTCGGATGTATCAGGCATTTAATCGGAGTCAATCAAAACTCGAGCAGCTCTTTTTCTTTTTCAGCGAGTTTCTGATCAATCTTCGCGATATGAGAATCTGTCATCTTTTGAATCTCTTCATGTGTCCGATGATCATCATCCTCGGTAATTTCTTTTTCCTTTAACAAATCCTTGACGTGATGCAGAGCGTCCCGGCGAATATTGCGTACTGCGACCCGACCGTTTTCGGCCTCATGACGGACAATGCGAATCATGTCCTTGCGGCGTTCCTCTGTCAGCGGCGGCAACGGTACGCGTATTACCGCACCCGCGCTGTTTGGCGTCAGCCCAAGATCTGAAATCATGATCGCCTTTTCCACCGTCGCAATCATATTTTTCTCCCAGGGTGTGACCGTCAGGGTCCGCGAATCCTCAACCGAAATGTTCGCAACCTGGCTCAGCGGC
>CBDUSC010000127.1:0-5761 GCA_965369735.1 uncultured bacterium | reverse complement strand
CCGGCTGCAATAAAACCGAGATAGGTGCCAAGACCATTACCCAGGCTGCCCGCCAGTATGGCGGGTAGCATCAGGTCGCTTCGACCGACACTGCGTGCCAGCGCAAGCGCTGATGTAGAACCGCCGATATTGGCCTGCGATGCAATCGCGACAATAGTCCAGTCGATTTTCAGCAGCGCACCCGCTGCGAAGGTGATCAACCCGTGGATCGCAATGATCAGGGTTGCAAAAGCAAATATGATGGCGCCCAGCTTGCCAAGCTCGATCAGCGTACCAATCTCTGCGTGCGCACCAATCACCGCCAGGAATAAATACACCAGCAGCATGCCGAGGATGCGACTACCGGTAATTCCGTTGAATCGTTTTGATTGGGCCAGGACAAGCGCCAGGGTCGACAATACAAGAATAAACGGCATCGCGATGCCAGCCTGGGCCAGTGCGTTGGTGATCAACCCGGATATCCAGAACGCCACCAGACCAAGACCAGCAAGCAATGCGATATCACCGGGGTTGATGGTTTCCGTATCGTGCTCATGACGCAGGCGTTCGCTCTCGTTCATGGCCATACTGCTGACGTTTGCTGCCCGGGGTAACCAACGATTCAACAGCGCCGGCAATACCAGTGTCGCAATCATCCACACCGAGGTCATGATGTTATCTACCGCCAGGGCACCGGTATACAGAGCCGTTTCTTCGACTACCTTGTACTCCAGGGCCACTGCGTTGAAATTGACCGAACCACCGGTGTAGGTGCCAACAAACATACCGCCAATCGCCGGGGCAAACTCGCCAAACACCGCAACGCCGTCGATGATCGTCAATGCAATGACCACTCCGGCAAAAGTTGCCGCGCTGCCAATCAAAAACATGATCAGCATGGGCATACCGGCACGCGCAAGCTGGGTGAGGTTGACTTCAAGCAGCAGAAAAAATATTCCAATGGGCGCGATGTACTCGAATATCGCGTCATACAGCGGTGGAGCATTGGATGCAGAAGGGATAATACCGATGTTGGCAACTATCGCCGTGATGACAATGACAGTCAGCGCTGTCCCGGCGTGGCGCAGCGCTGTATTACGGCACAGCCACTCGGATATGAAAATATTCAGGCCAAGAATGCCAAGGATGAGAACGGGTTGGTTCAATGCCTCATGCAGGGTCATCAACCTTGCTATTGAGCAGGGGGTGGCATGTGGCGCACATAGACATCCTGCTTGGGATACGGGATTTCGATGTTTTCCTGCGCAAAGCGCTTGTAAATATCGCAGTTGAGCCGGTCCTGAACCTGACCCCTCAATACGGGCTGGTTCACCCAGCACAGAAGCTCGAACTGCAAACCGGAATCACCGAACTCGCGGAATCTCACCCGCGGTTCCGGAGCCTCGCACACACCTGATCCTGATTCCGCCGCATCCATCAACACCTTGCGTACCAGGTCGATATCGGATCCGTAGGCACAACTGATTTTTATGCGAACACGGTACTTTGTATAAGGCCCGCCACTTTGATTAATAATCCGGGAATTCCCCATCACGCCGTTTGGAATCGTGATTTCCACATCATCGCGAGTGAGCAGGCGAGTGCTGCGCATACCGATATGGGTAACTTCGCCACGCTCACCTGTTTCGAGAATGATCATATCGCCAAGCTTGTATGGTGTGTCTGCAATAATGGCCATACCGGCAAAGAGATTTGCAAGCGTGTCTTTTGCCGCCAGGCCAAGCGCCAGGCCAATGACACCGGCCGACGCGACCCACGCCGTCACATTGATATCCCATGCCACCATAAATAAATATATGGCGAGCGCGATAAGCACGATATTGGACAGGTTATTGAACAGCGGCAGGGTAGACGCCTGTACCAGTTCAAGGCGGTCCCGGTGCTTGCTCATGTAGCTCAGAATGTCCCCGCTTATCTGGATCGCGAACCGTATCCAGACAAAGATTGCGACGGTGCGAAATGTGCCTATGAGTACGTACTGACCCTCCTCCGGTAGCTCAAGCAGCAGTGTCGAGACGCTCAGACCAATGACAATGATGGTGGTTTTTAGCGGCCGATGCAGCCTGCCGATGACGTAGTCGTCAATCTTGGTCGAGGTCTTCGCAGCGGCTTTTGCCAGGATTCCACAAATGATCATGTCCGCCAGCTTCGCAATCACCACAAAAACGACAGCGACGATCAGAGCATGCAGATATTTGTTCGGGCCGATGACATCGACCCAGGTCAGATAGTGCTCGTATATCCACCTGGCCAGCGGGGTTTTGTGAATGGTTTCCATTGCTTTTTGTCAGGGACTGGCGGCCATGGCTTGCCGTGTTTGCTGGTTGTCGTTCCTGATTTTTTCGATCAGAGCCATGAATTCCGGTTCATCGTCCAGGCAGAAAAGCAGCGGATCCTGGTGCAGCGGATAAAAACCCTGATTCCAGAAGCTGCGCAAACCCTGATCGTAGGCGCGGTCCAGGTGGTCCATCGCCTTGTTGCTATCGTCCTGAAGACACAACAGTTGAGCGCGGAAAATATGCTGGCCATTGGTTACAAAACCGGATTCCGTACTGTCGAGAAAGTCGATGAGCCCGGATATCAGGGGCTCGGCCTTGTCGGTTTGCCCGATATTTTTGTACGCGTAGGCAATAGCCAATGCATTGCCCTGGGTCACGCCGTTGACTTCCGGGGTATCGGCAAAAAGCTGTGGTGATAATTCGCGGCCTGTCTCTAAAATTCGGTCAAACTCATCAGCTCCTAATGCAGTAAATATGACGATGCCTGTCCAAAAGGCTTTATCGTCCGTGCGAGCCAGTTCCTGCTCTGCAAGCTCATGCAGCTTGCCAAGTTCGTCGGCATAGGATGCCCTCAACAATGGTGCCAGCTTCCCCAGGGTGCCGGTTGTATCTAATCCATCCAGGGTTGCATTCGCTTTGTCGATATCGCCAAGATCTGCATACAGCGACGATAACGAAAAATATGTACCGGGGTTGTTACCTGTTTGGGTAGCACGTTCAAACCAGTGTTCTGCCCGCTCCAGATTTCCGGTGTTGAGTTCGAGATTTCCAAGCTGCGCCAAAGCAGGTCCAAAATCGGGATACAGTGTAACGGTCTCTTCCAGAATTGTCCTTGCCTGATCCAATTTACCGCCACGGACAAGGATGCCACCCAACCTCTGTCGCGGATTGCGCGCCAGCGGGTCGAGATCCAGCGATCTTTGAATCAGCTTCGCAGCTCGCTCATCCTGCCGGTCTGTCTCCAGCAAGATGCCATACCAATGATGCGCTTCAGAATTCTCCGGGCTCAACTCGATCGCTTTCTTGTACGCAGCCTCGGCCGAGTCAAAATTCTGGCGCTTGCCAAGAATTTGAAATTTCTGGTACTCAAGAAATGCCTTTGATGTCCACGCATCGCTGGAATCCGGTGCCAGGGTCAAAGCCATCGCACCGTTTTTCTCAGCAATCTCCCGGGATTCTTCTATACCGATGGCACTGTGATTGTTTGCCAACAACAAAACCGCATCGGACAGGCCCGAGTAAGCAGGCGCAAACGTCGGGTCATCCTTAATAATCTGCTCAAACAATTGCCGGGATTGAGTCAGGTTCTCCAGACCGCGCTGGCGCATACGGGTGCGCGCAACAAGATATTTGCTGTGTGCCTGAGCGTTCTGAGTTGGCCGCTCTGTCAGCGCGACTTTTTCCTCACCAAGCAGGGTGACTTTCATTGCAGCGACGACCGCCAATGCAATTTCTTCCTGGATAGCAAAAATATCATCCAGCTCACGATCGTAGGTATCGGACCAGACATGAAAACCATCATTCACATCGATGAGCTGGGCGGTAATACGTACGCGGTTGCCGTCTTTCCTGACGCTGCCCTCCAACACATGCCCGACGTTCAGTTGTTTTCCAATAACACGCAGATCTTCATTGCGACCTTTGTAATAAAACGATGACGTGCGGCCGGCAACTTTGAGTTCCTTTATTTGTGCCAATACATTCAATAATTCCTCCGACAATCCATCGGAGAAATACTCGTTCTCGGGGTCCGCGCTCATACTGGTAAACGGCAGCACCGCAATACTTTTGTCAGCACCGCCAGTTGCCGATGATTCGGAGCCCGGCTGATCAAAATAGATATCGGTGACGACATAGGCGATCAATGCAACAGCCAGTAACCCGATAATCCCGAAATCAATCTTGCGACCGGTGGAGTGGGTGGCGGACTCGCTGCGGTCCACATCTTCTTCGCGTTTGATACCCCCGGGTGTCATCTCGAAGGCCCAAGCAAGAATCATGGCGAACGGAAAACCGATGAGCAGCAGCACAAGGATCAGGGTAAATGACCACTCGGGCAGACCCAGCGCCGGTAACACGACGTCGATGACCTGCAGGACTATCCAGCCCGCAATCAGGTATACCGTGGCGACCTTGAATACGTTGCGTCGCCTGAGTTCAGTGAGGAATCCTTCAGCCATCCGATCCTGCCGTTATTGCTGTCTCAGCGTTTGGATGGACAGGCTACCAAAAACGCCGCATGGGCGCATGTAATACGGCTAACACCGGCACCGTCAATCGCACACGAAGGAGTCGTCTACCGGGCGACACATGTCGGGCCAGCCATTTTGTTTCCAGAAATCGACCAGACCAATCGTGGTAACCACTTCCTTGAAGCGTGGATCCTGGCGCAGATCGTGGTACTGATGACTCCACAAGGATGAGAAAATATTGACGTTTTTTAAACCAACACCGATCTGTAGAAATTCAAACGCGCGATCGCGTGCCCCAACGTCTTCATAGTATTGCCAGTAGGTAGCCGGACGCTGGTTTTTTGCCTTTTCGAGCGCGGCGACCGCATCCTCGGTACTTATCTTGCCTGCCATACCGTTTAGCCAGGGTGCAGCGGTGGCCGGGTCGTCACCAATCTGTGCAAGACCTTCTTTTGCAATATTGACTGCTTTTTCCAGGTCATTTGTATCCATGTAATACTTGGCCAGGTTGGTACCGGCAAAGCCAAAGCCCATATCCCATGCCAATGCCAACGGTTCATACACCTGTTCCCGGCGACCCATGATCTGGTTGGTCGCACCCACCCAGTAATTACCGATACCGGATATCGGATCGAGATCCACTGCGCGCAAAAACTCCTGTCTTGCCTGGCGCAAATAGCCGGCGGATGCCAGGGTGATGCCGTACCAAAGACGCAGGGTCGAATCATTGGGATCGAGCTCGGTTGCCCGTTGGTAATTTTTCATGCTCTCCGCCCAGTCATACTGCGTGCTGGCATTCCAGGCCAGAACGCCATAGGGCGATGCAAGAGACGGGTCCAACAGCAAAGCCTGTTTTGCTGCCGCAACCGCTTTTGTCTGCGATTCCTCCACGGGAACAGTTGTATAGCTCCACATGACCGACCAGACAGTGGCAAGACCCGCGTGCGCACGAGCAAAGCGGGGATCCCGCTTGATTGCAGACTCAAACAGCTCGGCGCTTCTAATCAGATTATCTGCACCGCGCGACAGGAACAGGAACCGGCCCTGCAAGTACTCCTGGTAGGCTTGTGTATCAGAAGTCGGGCGGTTCAGCGCCGCGGCGGCCGCTCCATTGGTACCCAGCGCAACCTTCAGTTCATCAACGATCTGATTCGAGATTTCTTCCTGGATCGCAAAAATATCCTCCAGGCTGCGATCATAAGTCTCTGACCAGAGATGCGTGTCTGTTGTGACATCGATCAACTGTGCGGTGACCCTGACCTTGTCGCCGGATTTTCTGACACTGCCCTC
>CBDUSC010000126.1:0-5764 GCA_965369735.1 uncultured bacterium | reverse complement strand
GGGTGGCAGTTGCTCGAGTTGTTGACGCATGGCTTCCATGGCAGGGTTGATCCGGGCCGCAAGCTGTTCCATTTGTTCGACACTGAGATGCACATACTGTTTGTCCTTGTGATCCAGGATTGCCATGTAGTCCTCCGCTGATCGGAATACGAGTCCGCCTTTGACAGTATCATCCATGCTCATGTTCGGACCATCGATCAGTAACTCGATCGTGTCCTGATTCTGACCGCTGCCGGTGGATGTGTAGGTATACACGTTGGCTGCCAGCAACGGCTTTCCGGGAAACAGCGATCCCAGAGTCATGACTGCCAAGGTGAGAACTGATTGTGCAAGTGGGACCCGGTTCATGGCGACATCTCCGATGTGTTTTTATCAAACTTCCCCAAAGCATAGCAGTCACGGCGCCGATGCAACCTTGCCGGCACCGTTTGCCGTTTACAGGCCGAAAACCAGCAATGACAAACCGACTGACAGATTGAACAGGGACCAGGCCAGGCGCTGACCGGCATCTGTCGATTCGGTTTCCATCGCAAACAGGCGGGCACCGCCCCAGAACGCGTGCAGCAGGAAAACGCCTGCGAGCAGATCCACCCCGCGATCCAGGCTCATAATAGCCAAAGCCATCAGCAGCACGGATGCGACGGTATTACTTAGAAATGTCGTCATATGACCCGACAACAACCCGGTCATCAACAGCACGAACGAGGCACTACCGGCGAGGGCGGCCAAAGCGTTGATGGCATCGCTGCCGGCAGCGGCGGTCACGGCGATATAGACAGTTACGCCGGTCAGTGAAGCAAACACGCTGTGCATCACATCCGCCAGGCACCATCGGTGCAGTTCGAAATCCGCCATGGTTGATGGGGCTACGGTTGATGAGACAACGGTTGCCGGGGCTGGCAAATTACCGTTCAGCTCAATATTGATGGTCTGCGGTGTCATGGTGTTTCTCCCGACCCGACTTACCTGGAGGTAAGTACCCGGGCCAAATTTTTTTCAGGTGTCGGTATGTTTTGCCGCCGCGGCCGAATGTGTCACAGCCGGGATCGGGGTTACTTGCTGCATGTCGATGTCCATGCGTATCTGGCGGAGCGTCTGCTCAAAAACCTCGTGGCCAAGCGTGCGTGACAGGTGGCCCGCGCCCTGTACCGCTGCCATAAGGGCCAGTGCCTTGGCAGAAGGATCGCCTTTGAAATTCAGTTCGCCCTGATCGCGGCCAAGCTCCAGGGCCCGGGTCAACCAGGCATGCGTTTCGCGGGTCAGAATCTGGCCCCGCTCGCGCAAATCACCTGGCACAGACTCGAAATTCGTGGCGAGCATGCTGATCGGGCACAAGCAGTCATGCTCGATGACTTCGCGATGTGAAAAACACAAATAGCCTTCTATCTGTGGTGCAGCCGGGCCGCCGTTTTTCATGAACTCACGGGTGCTCTCGCGAAGGATCTGCAAATAACGATCGATCAGCGCCAGGCCGAGATCGTTTTTGCTGGGGAAGTGGTAGTGGATGGCTGCGTTTTTGACGCCCAGCGGTTCGCTGATGTCCCGATAGCTGAAGCCCTGATAGCCACGACTCTGGAACAGGTAGCGGGCGAGATCGAGAATCTGCTCCCGGGTGCTCGGTTCTGTGTTGCTGGTTTGTGCCGCCATGCGCTTACTTATAGGTAAGTAAGTGGCAAATGTCAAGCTTTTTGATGAGCCTTGTTCGCATCGCGGCGAATGCCGCCGGGCTCATGAAACCAGGCCGATACTCGGCTTTCCTTTAACCTGCGAGAGTACCTCAACCCGGTTGCGGCCACGGTGCTTGGCGTTGTACAGGGCCTGATCTGCAACGCTGATCACTTCCTTGGAGCTGTACAGATGATCCGGTGGGATGGTTGCAATTCCGCAACTGATAGTGACCCGATCCGCAATGGATGATGCAGCATGCGGTATTGCCAGCGAGTAAATACCGGCGCGCAGTTGCTCGGCAAACCTCAGCGCAATATCCTGATCTGCCGAAGCAAGTACAACGGCAAATTCCTCACCACCATAGCGCGCAGCCAGATCGCCGGCGCGTTTGATTATGGAATTGATGTACTGCGCGACTTTTTTCAGCGCTTCATCGCCGCGCAGATGACCGTAGGTGTCATTATATGCCTTGAAGTAATCGACATCCGCCAGGATCAGCGACAGAGATTTATGTTCGCGTAACGAGCGACGAATTTCCTGTTCCATGACCTCGTCGAAATGCCTGCGATTCGATATGCCGGTCAATCCGTCTACGCATACAAGTTTTTGCAGCTTGTCATTTGCTGCCTCAAGTGCGCACCGGGTTTCGTTCAGCTGGCGATTGCGTGCTTCCAGATCGCGCGTCCGGTTTTCGATATCCTGTGATAGTTTGTCGCGAGACTCTTTCAGAGAGTCTTCGATTTTTTTGCGCTCATCCAGCTTTGATTGAAGCCGTTGGGATTCGCGAACCGTTCGGCGCCACTCACCGATCTGCCAGATCAGCAAGCCTAGGACACCGCCTACAACCGTAATCAGACCCACCGTTCCCGGCAAAGTCGTTGGCAGCTGAATGTCCGCGGCCAAGGCGCTCCGGGTACCTGATATGGCAAAAACTGCCACCAGGCATTTTAGAAAAATGTCAATGATTTTAGGCATTTATAGCTTCGCACGGACCATATGGACTATCCATGGACAGGTTAAACGAGCTATGGTTTTTAAAGCGTGCCGGAGGTCACAGTTCGCCCGCCCACAGGCGCGGGGCGTCATGCAGGTTTATACTTGGTCATACGGCCCCGAAAAACAAACAAAGCAATAGCGGGTGAGTTGTCGTGCCCGGACGGAGAATAAAGTGGACGAGCGATACTCCAGTTTTGCGGATTTTTACCTGTTTTACCTGTCTGAACATAGCAACAGAACCTGCAGACGCCTGCATTTCGTTGGCACCCTGCTGGTCATCGTTACTGCATTTTACTCGGTACTGATGGGGCGTTATATGCTTTTGCTGCTACTGCCAGTTATTGGATACGGCTTTGCGTGGGTTGGGCATTTCTTTTTTGAGAAAAACATACCGGCAACATTCACCTATCCTGCATACAGCCTGGCGGGTGATTTTGTCATGTTCAAAGACATACTCACCGGAAAAATTCGATTCTGAACCGGGATTATAAGGTTGAGTAATCTTTTACATGAGCGGCTGGGCCGAATTGTCGATTCGGAAAACCAATCTGTTTTGATCGGCGGGTTAAAAGGGATCGAAAAAGAGTCGCTGCGAATTACTACCGATGGTCGCATCGCTCACACCCCGCATCCGGATGAGCTCGGGTCAGCGCTGACAAACCGGTTCATTACGACCGATTATTCCGAAGCATTGCTCGAATTTGTGACTCCGGCGTTTCCACATATGTGGGAAGCGTTGCAGTGTCTTTGCGAAATTCACAATTTCGTTTATGACAATATTGGTGACGAGTTGCTCTGGGCGACAAGCATGCCGTGCGTAGTCGCAGGAGATGATGATGTGCCGATCGCGCATTATGGCCAGTCGAATGTAGGCAAAATGAAAACCGTTTACCGGCGTGGTCTTGGTTATCGTTATAGTCGAAAAATGCAGGCCATCTCCGGTGTGCATTTCAATTACTCCTTGCCGGAGGCATTCTGGCCGGTGTATGCCGGGCTTGAGGGGCATACAGGCGACATTCGTAGCGTTATGGATGATGGCTATTTTTCATTGCTGCGAAACTTCAGGCGATTTGGCTGGATCGTGCTATACCTGTTTGGTGCGTCGCCGGCGATTTGCAAATCGTTTCTCTCAAACGGCGATGGAGAAGCGGAGACCGATCTCGATGAACTGACGCCCGGTACGGTCTATTTGCCATATGCAACATCGCTGCGTATGAGCGATATCGGTTACAAAAACAAAAGCCAGTCCACGGTCAACATTTCCGTCAACAGCATCGACGAATACATCAGCGATCTCACGCATGCGATCACGACACCAAACCCCGCTTACGAGTCTATCGGTGTCCGTGTCGATGGCCGATACAGGCAGATCAATGCGAATCTTTTGCAAATTGAAAACGAGTACTACGGCTTTATACGTCCCAAACGCGTTACAAAATCGGGCGAAAGGCCAACGGTGGCGCTGCAGCGCTCCGGCGTTGAGTATGTCGAGGTTCGGGCGCTGGATGTGAGCCCCATAGACCCGATAGGTGTCAACCAGAACCAGCTTCGATTCCTGGAAGCCTTTCTGATCTGGTGCCTGTTACGGGAGAGCCCTGGCATCAACGAAGCAGAGCAATCGGAGATCGACCACAATCAATCTGTGGCCGCACGCCATGGGCGGGATCCCGATCTTTCGCTGTACTGTTTTGGCGAACGGCGGCTTTTGAGAGAGTGGGCTGCCGAGATTATCAGCGATATGCAGCAACTGTGCAGCATCATGGATGAAGCCGCGGGCGACACGCGATTTTCGGATGCGCTGGCCAGACAAAAAGCCAGCGTTGATGACGCGGCGCTGACGCCATCATCGCGTATTCTCAAAGAACTCAGGTCGTCGGGTGATTCGTTTTATGCCTTTGCCATGCGTATGTCGCAGGAGTACAAGCAGTATTTCGAAGACCTTGCCGTGGTTGACGATGCAAGAATGGAGCAGCTGAAACAGGAAGCGAGCTCATCGCTGGTCATGCAACGCGAAATCGAAGCCAATGACTCGATGAGCTTTGAGGCGTATCTCGAACAGTATTTCGCATAGCATTGGTCGGGGCCGGGTCAGTCCTTGATAAACCTGTCCACCCATTCCGGCTCCGGTATCCAGCAGCTTTCCTTTTTTCCAAACCATCGATAGCGGTTACGCCCGATCAGCTCGTACACGGCGTCACGTACCGGCGCCGGGATCACAATAAAGACATATAGCGTGGGCCACAGACGATGCAGTCGGCGGCAGACGCGTAAGGCAGCGGTTGATCGCCGGTAGACACAGCCATTTTCCACCAGCAGTACGCTTTCCAGGGAGGTCGTATCGCCTGGTTTTTCGTCGAGCAGTGTTTTCGCAGTATTGCTTTGCAGCGATGCAAAAAGGAATTGTCCATTGGGGTCGCGGCGCATGACGAACCGCGTGAATCCACAGCAAAAGTTGCACACGCCGTCGAACAATATGGTCGCACGGTAGCTGCTGTTTTGTGCTGCATCATGCATATCGCGGCAGTATGACATGGCATGTCATGCGGACAATCAAAAGTGTCCGGCGGGTGTCCGGTGTCCGCGGCCGGACATGGAATCGTGCCTGACCGAATATGCCAAAAACCCAAAAAATCTATTAAAAAACCGTAAGTTATATCTCATTTAAACAGTTGGCATGCTCGTTGCATCTAAGGAGAGCAAAGGCAGTGACACCGTGTTTGAGGACAGCAACATGATCAGTATGGCAATAAGGGCAAACTGGATAACGTTCAGCATTACATTTGTGATTGGCGTGGCGCTGATGATTGGAGAGATCGCCTTGTTCGGCATGCTGGGCGGCTAGATTTCATCCAAATTACCCATTGCAAATCACTCAGGGCAAATCACTCAGGCCGAAACACCAAAGGATTCATATTTATGCGACTGGCATCCGTAAACGATACACCCGAGCGCCAAAGCGTTGGCATACGTGACACATCGGCAACCGACACCGTGATCGAGCGCCCAAAATCATACAAACGTGTGTTGTGGACCGGCGGCGTGGTTTTGGCCGGTGTGGTTGCAGGCGCTGTTTTTTATCCGTTATTTTCCCGTTGGGTTC
>CBDUSC010000125.1:0-5824 GCA_965369735.1 uncultured bacterium | reverse complement strand
TACCAATTGCGGGATTTAATGACTGGATCAGGATCAATTCCGGCGCTGTGTGCAGCGCTGCTCATTATGCTTGGCTGGAATATCAGCCAGGCAGGCGATTGCTCGCATGATCTCGCGTGCATTGCGAAACACGATGTCGACGCCGGCCAGGTTCCCCAAATCCTTGAGGGCGATCTCCATGTCACAACCGACTCACCGCAGGCTGAGGCAGCATACCGGCTGGGTCGCCACCTGACGTTCAACTACGAATATCGCGATGCGGTGGAAAAATTCCGCGAAGCAACGATTCATGACCCCAATTTGGTAATGGCCCATGTACAAATTGGACGACTGGTCGCCGAGGAATCCGATTGGCGATTTGCAAAGGCAAAGGCACATTTGCCGGATGTGTCTCGTGACGAGCGCATTTATGCCACCCTGATAATCGATGGCGATCTGAACCAGGAAAGCCTTGCCTACCTGCATGAAATGCTACCCGACGATCACGAGGTATTGGTCCGCACGGCAATACTGAGATCCGATCATGGTGAAACCGACGCTGCAACCGAATATTTCCTACAGGCTCTGAACCTGTACCCCGCATCGGCCTGGGCCTGGGTTTCCGCAGGCCAGCACTATTTGAGAAGCCGTGACTATGTACGCGCAAGCATTGCATTAAAAAAGGCGATTCAGATTTCCGATAATCGCCGCCCACAACCATTCGTTGTACTGGGCCACCTTTATCTGCGCACATGGAAGTACGAAAAAGCCATCGAGGTTGCCGAAGAAGCCCTCGATACCGATCCAAATTCCTGGGAAGCGATAGTTCTGATTGCCGATGCGCTTACGCTGATGGGCAGACACGCCAGCGCACAAAGAATGCTTTTGCAAAAGCTGAAAAAAACCAGTGATTCCCAGACCATTAATGAATACACCTCAGCGCTGGTTAATTCACTGGTCGACGAAGGCAATCTTGAAGATGCAATCAAGTATCTCAGCAAACACTACACGAAATTGTCTCGCAAGCTGGCGAATGAACCGTTGTCAGAGCGCATACAGCGCGGTGGTGACATTTTTTATCTGAACCAACTTGGCGATACCTACCTGGAATTCGGTGATTACAAAACAGCCAAGGAAATTTACGACAATGCGTTGCGCATTTGCGAAAGCACGCGTGGTGAAGACGCTGCCATTGAAGAAATTGAGCTTAGAAACCTGTATCGCAGCGCGCGGGTTGCAGCGCGCAAGCTGGATATCGGAGATGCTCAGCAAATGTCACGGAAATTTCGCGCGTTTGCCGAAGAATCCGACTTTGACTTTTTGATCCAGTATGCAAACGAACTGGATGGCGAAATTGCGCTGGAGAATTCACAACCGGAACTCGCGATCGAATTCTTTGAAAAAGGTGCGGTTGACGGTCCGGTGAACCGGTTCCGTATTGGCCTGGCGTATGAAATGCTCGGAGATCAGGATATGGCGCGCGCATATTTCAAAAAAGCCGCCGAGTACAGCTATTTTGATCGCTATGACTACGCTTTTGTCCGCAGCGCAGCCATTACCAAGGCAAAAGCACGAGCACCACTAGGCGTAGGCCACGAATAATTCAGGGAACCTCTGACTACTCGACGTAATAACGTCGCCCCGCGCGCGGCCGCGCGATGCGCCCGTCACGACTCATGAACCTGAACTTCACCGACCGGGTACGCCCCCAGCTTGAAGCCTTGTAAACGCCGAAGTGCAAATGAGGCATCGTCGTGTGCCCGGTATTGCCCGATCGTGCAACCAATTGTCCCCGGGCGACGACGTCGCCCACTTCAACCAGCACACCGTTTTTTGCCAAATGGTAGTACTCACCAGTGGATCCATCGTCATGCAGAATCACCAGGAAATTTGCATATTTCGAACAGGAGTTCTCCCAGCAGCCCTTGCTATTATCTTCTTCCAGCATCGCTACGACGCCACTGCGGGCCGCATATATGGCTGTGCCCACTTTCATATTGAAATCTACCGTGTATTTTTCCAGACCGGTGTGGCTAAAAGACGAACCAAAACCCTGGAGTACCATATACGTCTGGCCCTTTTCATATGGCAAACGATAGTCGTACTGGTCATCGTGATCGACATCAAGACTGCCTGCGGTCCAGTCAAACCAGTATCTGTAGTCCGACTTGCCTGATGGCAGATCCTTTAGCAATACCCTGCTGTTGCCCGGTACTGTTGTTGTTACGGTCGCGCGCTCGCGTCTGCTCCAACTACGGTCGGCCATGCGCAGACTGATCGTCAGCGGCCACGGTTTCAGGTTTTCAGCATAAACCTCCACCCGATCACCCGGCTCTTCCATAACCACGCAGACCCAGTCACGCGAGCATCGATCGGCAAACGAAAGGCCCGGTAACAAGATCGCCACAATCAAAGTGATCAAACGCATATTAATATGACCAATTGCAGGAGAGTGGGTTTCGCATAATTCATCTTTTTCTTTATAACCGATCAACCTCCAACGGTGGTGCTATTATTTCACACTGTTTTACCGGGAGATTGTCATGTTACGCATGCTTGCCTGTATGGGTGTTGTCCTATTGGCTTTCACCGATGTTGCGATGGCGCAAAAAGGCAGCTATCTCGGTCATCTAACGTGGCCGGAAGCGGAGCAAAAGTTATCCGAAGCGTCGTTGGTCATCGTGCCTTTTGCCGCCGGTGCAAAGGAGCACGGACCGCATTTGCCATTGAATGCTGACCGGGTGGTCCTGGAATACCTCGTCGATGCAGCCGTCGAGGAACTGCCCGTTGTTGCCGCACCGCCGTTGCTCTACGGCTGGTTCCCCGCGTTCAGGGCTTATCCCGGCACAGAAATCGCAGACCCGGTTGTCTTTCAGCAATCCATATATGAAATAGGATTGTCTCTGACAAAAAGCGGGGCCAAACGTATCGTGTTCCTGAATACCGGAATTCGCCAGGCAACCGGTCTGCCAATATCGATCGCAGCAAGGGAATTGCGATCAAAGACCGGCATACCCGTGCTGGTTGTGTCCTGGGATGACCTTGAAACCGATGAGATCTACAAAATCCAGGAGCAACAGCGTGGTGGCCACGCAGACGAGATCGAGACATCGATAAACCTGTTTTTGCAACCCGATCTTGTGCAAATGGACAAGGCACCCACTCACTATGGCACTCAGGCTCCAAAAGACTATCCCGGTTATGCGCCGGGTCTCTGGACCCGGGATCCGGCGGATCCCAACTACAACGCAAGCGGTATATATGGCGATGCGACCTTGGCCAGCGCCGACAAAGGCAAACGCGTCCTGAATATTATGAGACAGGAATGGTTAAAAGCACTGCGCGGCTTCGCAAAAACACCTGCCGGCCGCTAAAGAACTCAGTCGTCATCGCCGTTGTCATCGTCATCGTCGCTGTCTTTGCCAAACAACTTGCCGAGCTTTTTGCTGACCCGATTGCCCAATTTGTCGGTCTCACCTGATACTTTTTCCTTGAGCGCGTTGCGCGCAGCTTTTTTGATTGCTTCAGCAAGCACCGGTGTCAGAAGCTGCTTTGCGACATCCGATACACTGGCACCCGATGACGGATCACCGATATTGTTGATGCGCACATCGCCCATATCCAGCGTCTGATCCTCGTCACCAAAACCGACCAGATCCATTTTGGGATTGCTCATGACAAAACGGTCAATAACGACCCGCTTGCCGGATGTGTCTTGATCGGATGTCCCGGCATCGGTGGAACCTGAGCCGCTCTCCACATTATCAAGCAGCTCCTTCAAATTGATACGCGTGCTTTTTTGTTCAACCATCACATGTGCATCGTTTACATCGATACTGGTTATGTGGATTACATCGGATGTGAGGGACGCTTTGTCCAGACCCACGGCGATGCGCCCAAAATTCATCGCATAGTCGGTATCAAAACCATCCGGGTTGCTGATACGAAAACCGTTGAGCTCGGCTGTGGCATCAGCCAGGCTGATGGACACGCTGGCCACGCGTACCGATGTATCCAGGGTTTTTGAGCCCTGCTCCTCGATAATGTTTTTCACAATACTGTCGAGATTACTCACGACGAAAAACACGCCAACACTAATGGCGATCAGGATTACAGCCAGAGCAACGAGAATCGTTTTTTTCATTGTTGAACACCCATACACATGAATTGGCCCCCACCAGGCCTTTTAGTATGGCACAGGCGCTGCGGCTACAGATTGGAGGTTCAGTGACAGACCAGGGGTATCAGCCAGATCAGCAGCGCTGTACTCAGCCATTTGAACATACGCGCGTACAGTGGCGCATTCAGACCATCCAGCTCGAAACCGGGCTTAAGTTCATCGGTATCACCTATCAGGGCGCCAAGAAAGACCGCTGGACGGTCAAAATACTTTTTCGGCAGTACGACCCTGTGGGAACCGGTAAAACTGCTGCTATCGCTCATATCCTCAACCATAGGGGCTGGCACGCTGCGGTGCTGAGAGCCCGATCACATATACAAGTCTGCATCCGTGGCGGGCTCGAGGACTGAGATTCAGTTCTCACTTTTCCGGAATCGTGTTTGACATAAGCGCTGCCATCGGCTGTTGTTCTGGTTGTCGCTTTGGCCATTTCCCCCCATATTTTCCCGACGCGATACTACTGGAAAGAGCAAAATTCCTGTGGTACAAAGTCGCCCCATTCCGTCACGGACAGTATTGGACACGGGCCGATGATAAGAACCGATAGTCTGAGCAAACGGTACGGCAGCCTGGTGGCAGTCGACCAGCTTTCTTTTGAAGTAGCGCCAGGTGAAATCCTGGGCTTTCTTGGCCCGAACGGGGCAGGCAAAACCACAACCATGCGCATGATCGCAGGGTTTATTTCTCCCACATCGGGTAGCGCCACCGTCTGTGGTCACTCCATCGAGGACGAGCCGGTTGCCGCCAAACGCTGTATTGGCTATTTACCTGAAGGCGCGCCCAGCTATGGCGAAATGACCCCGCGTAGTTTTCTCGGATTCATCGCAGACATTCGCGGTCTTGGAGGAAGCGAAAAACAGGATCGTATCGGTGAAGCGGTCGACAAGCTGAATCTTTCCAGGGTGATGGATCAAACCATCGATACCTTGTCAAAGGGATTCAAACGCAGGCTGGGTCTGGCGCAGGCGATCCTGCATGACCCCAAAGTCCTCATACTGGATGAGCCTACGGATGGCCTGGACCCTAACCAGAAGCACGAAGTACGCCAGCTGATCAGTGAAATGGCAAAAGACAAAATTGTCGTCATATCGACCCATATCCTCGAAGAAGTCGATGCTGTCTGCAGCCGCGCCATTATTATTTCTGAGGGCCGCATCCTGGCCGATGATACGCCACAGAATCTCGCCGCAAGATCGCGTTATCACAATGCCGTCACATTGACGCTTTCTGACAATACAGATTTTGATAGCGCCGCCGCCCAACTGGCCGCGCTGCCGGAAGTTGCGGATAGCGAACGGGTAGAAAACCGGCTGACGTTGTTCCCAAGAGACGGTAGCCTGGTATTGCCGGCTGTTACCGCGCTTGCCGATAGCAACCACTGGTCGTTTGACGAACTGCACCTGGAAGTCGGCCGGCTCGACGAGGTGTTTCGCGTCATTACCGGGGGTGCGCGGCAATGAATAACATCCTGACTATATTCAGACGCGAGCTTGCCAGTTACTTTGCAACACCGGTTGCATTCGTGTTCATCGTGATATTCCTGGTGCTTGCCGGGACATTCAGCTTTTATTTTGGTGCGCTTTATGAAATCGGGCAGGCTGATCTGCAACCGTTTTTCCAGTTTCACCCGTGGCTGTATTTATTCCTGGTACCGGCCATATCGAT
>CBDUSC010000124.1:0-5837 GCA_965369735.1 uncultured bacterium | reverse complement strand
GCGGTTGTGTAAACCTGGCTGGAGCCAATGAAGTTTCCCATGTAATCGGTCTCCATACGGGTGTGATACATGCCAAGCGGGTGCAGCAGTTCGTCGTATGGGAAGCGCAGGTATCTCAAATCATTATCAAGACGGTGACGCAGTGCCCGAAGCAATAACAGCGAATCGTTGTTCGCATATTTCCAGCGTGTACCGGGTTCGACTTCCAGATCCGTGGTGGTAATCGCGCTGATGGCGTCCTGGCCGCCAAAATAAACCGCAGCCGTATTGTTGCCGCCGCCAAACAGACCGCTGGACATCCATAGCAGGTGTTTGTATGAAATAGCCTGTCGCGGGTCGTCCGGGTAGTCAGGGTCGTTCCACTCGGGAATGTCCGCAGGTGCATCCAGATCCAGTATGCCTTTGTTTGCCGCGATACCCATCAGGGTGGCTGAAATGCTTTTTGCCGTGGACCATGTTCGATAACCGGTGTGAACGCCAAAGCCGGGGCGATAACGCTCCGCGATCATCTCTCCGTCCTTGATGATAATCACACCATAGGTGACTACACCTTCAACATCAGCGAATGTCTTGCCGTCGAATGCGTTATCCATGACATCGGCAAGACCACGGTATCGTCTTTTAATGCCGCTGCGCGGCAAGTCAACCTTGTCGCCGGCCGGGAAGGGCGTGCTGCTTTGATCCGGCGCCGGAGCGTATTGCACATATGGCAGACGCGGTATGTCGCCTTCATCCCAACGTGGTGGCAGCAGCGTACAACCCATGGTGTCGCGAAACGCGGCAATCTGAACTACATCCCCACTGAGATCTTTTGCAGTAACAGTATTTTTTAATTCATCGATGACCGGGTCGGGATAGCCGTAATTCTCTACATCCACCAGCTCGACGTTTTTGATGTCATCCAGGGAACGACCGGCAAAAAAATGGGCGGAACAGGTAAACAGCGCCCGGTAACCGGCAATGATTAACGCGTCATCGAGCTCCGCGATGCCACCTGGCCGTTTGTATGGTGTTTCCGCACTGGTAACCGCGGTGAATATCAGCAAACTGACAAAAAGACACGATTGTCGAGCAGTCATCGTTATCCCCGCGCAAAAATCAGGATGCGAAGGGTATCACGGATACCAGCGGCTGCGCAGCCGGCGCGCGGCCCGACTTTTACCGGTTGCCGGTGCTACCTATTTGCCTAGTAATTAGTACGTATTGGCGGCTCTGTGAATCAAGCGGATAGTGAAATTATCCCGTTGGGATTCGCGATATATGCCAGTTGCGAGGAGGTAAAAATGCAAATTGTACTATTGATCGTTGTCCTGGCATTTGCGATTCCATTGATCGCATTTGCAACGCCGCTTTTGATCTACATTGCCCCGATCGTATTGCTTGGGCTACTGATTAGCTGGATGGTGGCCGCCAACCGTCATCACCACAAGCCATCCGGGCATTGACCGGCAGGCGGCTTTGGGCGCGTGTATCGGCCCAGTGGCTGCGCTATGCTCTCTTTATATAACCGCTGAGGGAGATCGAGTGTGGCAATGGTGGACTGGTATGTAGAGGGCCCCTGTTTTGGGAATTGTAATTGCGCTTACGGTTGTCCTTGCCAATTCGAGGCTTTACCAACGCTGGGTCACTGTCGTGGCTTCGAAACCCTGCACATCGACAAGGGCCATTTTGGCGAGGTCGATCTTACCGGCCTGAATGCGACGGTCATGTATGGCTGGCCAGGGCCCATTTTCGAGGGCAAAGGCGAGTTGCAGGTTGTGGTAGATGAGCGCGCTGACGAAAAACAGCGTGAAGCGCTGGTCACCATTCTGCATGGTGGCGAAACAGAAGAAGCGGCATCCCACTGGTGGGTATTTCGTGCCATGTCGGACACCATTCATGAAACCTTGTTCAAACCGATTGAATTTGAAGTTGATATCGAGGCGCGAACTGCGAAGGTTGTCATTCCCGATGTGTTTGAATCCACTGGCACCCCGATTTTTGCGCCGCACGATGGATCCGAGCATCGCGTGCGGATCAATATTCCCGACGGGATCGAATTTGAAGTGGCCGAAATGGGCAGCGCTTCCACCCATACAGGCTCCGGTGCAAAAGTCGAGCTGGATCTTGTCAATAGCTACGGTCAGTTCAATTATCTGCGTCACGCCAGTGGCGGGGTCGTGAAAACCTGAAAACGGCCGCTGACCGACCCGATGAGTTCCATTGAGACGATTCTCAAACGCGATCGATGGATCGTGTCGGTCGCGCTGGGCCTGGTGATTCTATTGGCCTGGGTGTATACGCTTGCCGGTGCCGGGATGGGGATGAATGCCTTTGACATGACAAGGCATTCATTGATGAATATGGACGGCATGATGCCGGTCGCTGAGTGGGACCTGGCGTATGTCGTCCTGATGCTGGCGATGTGGTGGATCATGATGATTGCCATGATGCTGCCAAGCGCCGCACCAACCATCCTGCTTGCATCAGCGCTGAACCGGAAATCAAACACTGAGCGGGGCCCCTATGGGGCGACCGGGTTTTTTACAGCGGGTTATCTGATCGCCTGGTTATTTTTCAGCGCTACCGCCGTTTTGGCACAGTGGGGTCTTCTGGAAACCGGGTACATATCGACCATGCTGCGCAGTACCAGCTCAAGCCTGACAGCCGGGTTGTTGATCATCGCGGGACTCTGGCAGTTTACGCCGGCAAAAAATGCATGCCTGCGCCATTGTCGTACGCCCGTGGAATTTTTGACCCGCCGGCGAAGAGCCGGCAATAGTGGTGCCGTCATCATGGGTATCGAGCACGGGGCATATTGTCTTGGGTGCTGCTGGTTCCTGATGGCGCTTTTATTCGCAGGCGGTGTCATGAACCTGTACTGGATCGCGGGTCTGGCGATCTATGTATTCATGGAAAAGCTACTGCCATTCGGGGACTGGATTGGCAGATTGACGGGAGCGGCGCTCCTCGCCTGGGGATTCTCAATAATTGCGTTCTAGATTATGGGTTCAGACCTTGATTTTGCCCAATACGATTCCGGCCAGAATCAACGTAATGAATAATACTGAGCCAATGCCAACGATCAAACCCAAAGTCAGTGCCAGATCCATAGTACTCGACCCCCTGTTTCAGACTTTTGCTATTTTCAGGGGAAACGGCGTTGTCGAATATGCGTAGATATACCTATGCGGACCCGGAAAGTCGGTAAAAAGGTACATTTTTTTCAGATTTTTCTGAACATTGGCAAAATGCCCAGGCGATCCTTCAGCTCGACTTCTTCTCCGTCACTGTTCAGCAATGGTCTCGGTGGGTCGATCCTTTGCGTCAGTGGCGTGACAATAAGAATAGTCCCTAGCGCCGCAATCAGACCCAGCAAATCACCTGGAAGCTCGGGTGCAATGGTAATAGTCGCAAACCATGCGATAAAACCCATGGCCATGGCGGCCAGCGCACCGCTTCGGTTGGCCTTTTTCCACCACACACCGACGATGAACGGAACAGTGACGCATACGAGAATCACTGAGTTGGAATCCAGGATCAGGTCATAGACAACCTGTACCTTGAGCGCGATATAGACTGAGATGGTTCCACAAACCGGGATCGCAATTCGAGTCGTGAGCAATCGAAAACGGTCGCTGGCATTTCTTTTGAATAATGGAAGGATATTTTGTGTAAATACTGTAGCCGCTGATAGCAGTGCGCTGTCTGCACTGCTCATGATTGCCGCCAGCAGAGCGCCCACAAAAATAGCGATGAGTACAGGGTGTAAGTGCTCGATCGCCATAGCCGGGATGACAGATTCGGAATCTGCAAGACCCGGCATGGTGACGCTTGCGATAATTCCGAGCATTACCGGAATCATGCCCAGCGACAGGTGTCCTATGCCGGCAATATAAAAAGAGATTTGCGCAACCTGTTCGTTTTTTGCCGAAAATGCGCGTTGCATCAAGGTTTGCGCAGTTACATCGGCGAGGCCAAAAATAAGCCAGGCGCGGAAATAGTTCAGCCACAGGCTTGGGATCGGTTTCTTTGGCGTCATGCGAAAGGTGTCTTCCGGTAGATGCGGTGCTATGGCGCCCCAGCCGCCGACATCGATAAGCACAACGATCAATAGCATTACCAGACCAACAGCAATAATGACCATTTGCACAAAGTCCGTCAGTGCGACAGCCCACATACCGCCGGCAACCGTATAGACAAAAACGACAACAGCTCCGCCAAGGATGCCCAGTTCAACAGGCACTCCGGTGAGGGATTGAAAAACAAAGCCAAAAGCAACAAGCAGAGCACCCGTCCAACCAATATTGGAGGACACGGAACCTACTGCAGCGATCGTTGCGGCAGTGGTTCCGAATTTGTTCTGAAAAAAATCGATAAAGGTAATCAGACGTAATCTTCGAAAAAGCCGGACAAAGAAAAATCCGACAAGAAACATTGCCAGGGCGCCGCCAAACGGGTCTGCGATGACAGCCAGCAGACCGCCTTCATAGGCCGCGCCGGATGCACCCATCATGGTTCCGCCACCAAACCAGGTTGCGATCAATGTTGCCGAGCATATCCAGACTGGGAGATTACGCCCCGCCACCATGAAATTGGTAGCCGAACTGGCCCGTTTGGACGCATAGATGCCAATACCTAGCATGACCACCAGGTAGATGGCGACACCTGAAAAAATGATTGCTTCTGTACTCAATAGAACCTGTATTGCTTGTTATTTGGGCTCATTGGCATCCCAGTTTAGACGAAAATACGATTTGAATTTCAGCAATAGGTGGAAACCGGGTAAATAATCGACAAGACTGTTATCTGACAGAACCTTTTGCAGCGAATTTTGGTCATGAATGAAATTGTCAAGGAAGCACAACGCTTCGCAACTCAGGCGCATAAACGCATTGATCAGCGAAGAAAATATACCAACCAGCCTTATGAAGCGCACTTGAAAGCCGTCGCAGATATCGTCAAATCGGTCACCGACGACCCCGAGATGATCGCCGCAGCATGGTTGCACGACACGCTTGAAGACACACCTGCAACCTTCGAGGACATTGAAACCCGGTTCGGGATGCGGCTCGCCGATCTCGTTTGTGAACTCACGGATATCAGCCGTCCATCGGACGGTAACCGTGCCGTTCGCAAGGCAATCGATCGCAAGCATCTGGCGCAGGCCAGTAATCGGGCAAAAACGATCAAGCTGGCGGATCTTATCGACAACTGTGCGGATATCGTCAAGCATGACCCGAAATTTGCAAAGGTTTTTGTCACCGAGGTTTCTGTATTGATCGAGGTTCTGGAAGGCGGCGATCCGCGGCTGATGAACCGTGTGAGAAAACTGGTAAGCAAAAGCGCGGAAAAGCTGAAATTGGGTTCAGTGGGCACTACGGGTCTGACTATGGACGAGGACTTTGAACCATTGCTGCAGGATCCGGTTGTGTTCAAGCATCGCGTGGTCCGGTTGTTTAGCGAGTATTTCCGGGCGACCGATATTGCAGAACCTCTAAGATCGTTTGATTCATCACGAGATCCAAAGGATATCGCCAGAGTTCTGAACGACAACGACCTGCCGGTTGCCGGTATTCGTATCGACGGAATGGTGATGGGTTACGCGCGACGTGAGGATCTTGAAGGGGAATTGGAGGACGGACGATTACGAAATTTCAGCGCAGAACAGATTGTAGATGGCGACGCGTCGTTATCGGATGTCGTGTTTATCCTGACGCGGTACGACCATTGCTTCATCACATTGCTTGGTGAGGTTGTAGGATTCATATCGCGCGCCCAGATTCAAAATCCGGTGGTTCGTATGTGGCTTTTTGGAATGGTGACGCTGACTGAGCTTGAAATCACCGAGCAGATAC
>CBDUSC010000123.1:0-5840 GCA_965369735.1 uncultured bacterium | reverse complement strand
CGACGATCATAGATGTGGCGTCCGGCGGAGAAATGAAAGAATGTCTTCTTTCGATGTTTATGATGATTTATCTGGCCAGTTTTTATATACGGCTACGGAGACAAAAGGCGACATACCCGGACGGTTTGCCGCAGTAAGGCACATAATTGGCTGGCTATATCTCGGAGCCCTTTTCCAGCGCGCCGCATTGCCAGCAAACAGCAAACTGGCCATCGATGGTCTCACCGCATGAATCGCATACCCACGGTGCCGCATCCGAGTCATTTTCCTCGAGGCTTTCCCGTATCAGCTCTGCAGCACGTTGCGCTTCGATTGCATTGACGACAAACAGTTGAGGCCAGATACCCTGGGCGGGTATTTCGCCGAATGCCGAAAACAGGTTTTCGCCTTTTAGCACGCAAGCAATGCCTTCCGATTCGAGCACATTCTTCAAATGTGTGATCTGTGCAAGTGACCCGGCTGAGTAGACTTTCTTCATGGCGACAAATTTAACCCGGTTTTTGCTCAAAGCTGATACATGATCGGCAGGATAAAAGAAAATGCCAGCCACATCACGATCGTCAACGGGATACCGACGCGCAGGAAATCCGAAAAATAATAGCCGCCGGCGCTCATGACCAGCAGGTTTGTCTGATAACCGATCGGCGTCGCAAAACTCATGTTTGCGCCAAACAAAACAGCCAGTACAAAAGGTTCGGGGTTTAAGCCAAGCTGCTGAGCAATATTGATTGCAATAGGTGTACCAATCACTGCCGCGGCATTATTGGACACAATATTTGTCAGTACCGTCATAAGCAACATCATGCCGCTCAGTATCATCGGTACCGGTAGATCGCGCACAAGTACCAGGAACAGCTGCGCAATGTATTCAGCGCCACCGGTCACCATGAGCGAGTGCCCAAGCGCAAGACTTGCGACAATCAACAGGATGACAGGGATACTCAAAGACTGGCCAATGTCCCGCCAGCGCAGACAACCCGTAATCAGCATCAAACCGACACCACAGAGCGAGCTGACGGAGATGGGCAGGATTCCAACCGCGGCTGTCGTGACGACAAACAATATGATCGCCAGCGCGCGCGGCGCAAACTTTGTAGTTGGCAAATCCGTGGTGCCGTCGAGCACAAGCATCGATCCGCTTTCCTTGAGCGCCGCGATTTGTTTCGGTGAACCCTGGACCAGCAGAACATCGCCCGAGCGCAGGTTTATATCGCCAATATCGGTGCTGGTATCCTCAGTCGGTGTTCGGGCGCGGTGTATCGCAAGCGGCAAAAGGCCATAACGCGCGGCAAACCGTGATTTTTCCAGCGTGCTTTGGTGCAACGGTGATCCCCGCGTCACCACGACTTCCGCCAATTGCTGGTTGCGATGAGCCAGCGTCGCCCCCGGATCGAAATCCTCGGTATCGCTGCCATATTCGTGCAACTGGGCTTTTAGAGTGCGCTCGAATTCCTTTAGCCGTTCGGGTGAATCTTTTATGTACAGGCGATCCCCGGCCAGCACCGTGACCGACGGCAATCGCGTGAGGAACAGGCCATCACCGCGTTCCATGCGATCAATTCTCATCCGGCCTTCCGTCATCGAGCGGATTTCCGCCAGCGTCTTGCCCATTGCCAGGCTTTCCTCACCGATATAGAGCAATGCGCTGAACATGCGCGGCGATGTATCTGACATCATCATGGTGCGTTTTGGCAGCAGGTGAGGCGCGACCAACCATAAAAACAATATGCCCAGACCGCCGGCAAAAATCACAGGCAGCATGAAATCGAACATCTCAAAACGCCGCATGCCCAGATCGGCCGCGATACCGACAACCAGCAGATTGGTCGACGTGCCAATTGTCGTGGCCATGCCACCAATGATTGTCGCCAGACCCATGGGCATGAGCATGCCGGTTGAGTTGATTTTTGCCCGCAGCGACACACCGACCAGTACCGGCAGCAACATGACAACGATGGGTGTGTTATTCAAAAACGCGCTGAGCGCAGCCGCAACCAGCAAGGTCACAAACAATGCCACCCCTGGCTGCTTTGACCAGCCCTGCGATGTAATTCGCGCAAGTGGCAGCAACGCACCCGTCGTCTCCAGCCCCTTGCCGACGATCATCAGCGCCGAAATCGTAATGAGTGCCTCATGGCCAAACCCGGCAATGAAATCCACCGGTCGCAGCGCCACACCGGCGCTCTCATACGGGAATAGCTGGAAACCCAGTACAAGCACAATGAGAATCAGCAGGCTGGATGTCTCCAGCGGAATGCGATCGCGTGTAAACAGAAACAGCGCGAACACAGTCAGCGCGAGCGCGGCCAGACCATGTGGATCAGGCAGTTCGGGCAGCAAATCAACCTCACGGACAACCGGGTTGCCTGATCGTATAGCATGGATGGGCGCGGCATCGCAATTCAAAGCGGCCAATGCGATGGCTCAGCCTGCGCCGTACGCCAGTAGGAGCCCGTCAGCTGCAGCAACCGGTCCAGCACCCGTTCCGGTATATGCCGCAGCGGCAGCGTCGGACGAAACGCCAGGCTGTCTGCATATCTCAGAACCGGCAATAGATTGATGCTGTGTGTGATCTCGGTGCACTCGGCATCCCCGGGTATCAGGTCGTATGGCCCAATTGCAATCAATCGGCTGTGGCGTGTTCCGTGACGTGTCACGTTTTCCATTACCCGATCGCGCAGCCGTGGGCAATGGCAGTCGTCGCGCAGTTTTTCCACGCCCAGCGCCGGATAAGCGCCGCGCTCCCGGGCGAGCTGTACCGAGTACTGGTACGCACAGTGCCGGGAAAACTGCAGGATGCGATCGATGGTTTCCAGGGTTGCAAAATCACCGGCGCACAAGCCCAGCCCGCGCACCAGCTCACCGATGCCGGTGAGATGCAGCGCGATTCGGCGACATCGATACGCGTCCGCTTCAATATCCGGCAATGGCCAGACAACCTGGTCGATCAGGTTGTCTGCCATGCGCACGCATGACTCGAGTACGCGTTTCAAACGCCTGCGGTCTATCATGCGATGCCGGGTCACCAACCTGTCGAGATGAATATCGATAATGAGTTGCGCGCCGCCAGCGGGCAGCATCTGGTGCAAACCGGGGCAAACGGTATTTGTCTTTTCATGACGCGCGATGGGGCTCACCGGCGCAGTGCAATCAGACAACACGAGATTGATCTGGGGGTGCTGGCGCATCAGTGACAAAAGGCCATGCCAGCAGCCCTGAACGGCAGATCTCTCTTGTTCATCCACCGAGCGCATACGCTCAAGAAAACGGTCGCTGACACGAACAACCAGGTGCTGGCCAACTGATATTTGCGAAAGTAACGCCTCCAGGGTGGTTTCAAGATCGACGCCATCGCAATCCGCATCCAGAACCAGGGCGTCGGGTTCAAAACTGACGCCCCGGTGCGCCACTGCAACGGCAATATGCTGCACGAGCTGTGCTGCGCTGACATCTGCCCAGTCAGCACATGAACCCAGATCCAGCGCCACGGATTTCTTTTTCAGCAACAGCCTGGACAGCACATGCGCAAGCGCCTGGCTGTTTTGCTCACCCACGCGAAGACCAAAATATTCTGCCAGGCCGGTACGCGGATCCGCCCGGCAGCGGGAAAGCGCGGGAAAGCTGACGCAGTCCTCCAGGATCTCCTGAAAACGGCCCAGCCAGTGCCCTGCCTGTTCTGGCTCGGCAGCCAGGGCGGCAACTTTTTTCAGTTGCAGCTGTGATCGAATGGGCTCGCGGCCGGTCCTATCGGGTATGGCAGTGTTGCAGCCGGTGCTGGCCATCCTCAACTCCGTTTGATGATGGAATCAATACGTCTGTGGTTACAATGGCATAGCTGGCAGCGGGCTTCCCGTTTCAAATCTGCCGCCAGTTTGCAGAATTGGATATTGCGCGGAGCAACCATGATTCATTTATACACAGCAGGCACGCCGAACGGCCGCAAGGCTTCCATTATGCTGGAGGAAACCGGTCTGGATTATCAGTACCGTACCCTGGATTTTGGCAAGCAGGAACAAAAGGAACCCTGGTATCTGGAGATAAACCCAAACGGAAGAATCCCCGCGATCGTGGACGACGAGACCGGGATTACCGTGATTGAATCGGGTGCAATCCTGATATATCTCGCCGAGAAAACCGGCAGGTTTTTGCCGGCAGACACCGCGGGGCGATCACAAGTAATCCAGTGGCTGATGTTCCAGGTGGGTGGCGTCGGTCCGATGCAGGGTCAGGCGCATGTTTTTTATCGCTATGCGCCGGAAAAAATCCCCTACGCGATCGATCGGTACCAGGTAGAAACCCTGCGCCTATACACGGTGCTCAACACGCAGCTTGCGGACAATGAGTTCATCGCCGGCGATTACTCGATTGCGGATATGGCAACCTATCCCTGGGTTGCCAGCCATGAATGGGCGGGCGTCGATATATCCGGTCTTGAACATCTGAAACGATGGCTGGAAACCGTGGGTAACCGCCCAGCGGTAAGCTGTGGCATGCTGATACCGCCACCCGATGATGCGAGCGATGAGGTTAAATGCACGCGCGGCAGAGAAATGCTGGTGTGACCGGGCCGCGCAGACCTGCACAGCCGTTAGCCATCCAGGACATTACTCTAACCAGCTGACAGACTCATCCGGTGACCGACGCCGGATGTCGGGCACCATGGCATCATCGGCGGGATAGCCAACGACCAGCAATAAAAACGGCCGCTCACTTTTTGGCCGATCCAGTATCTGGTTCAGAAAACGCATTGGGCTGGGCGTGTGTGTCAGCGATACCAGGCCGGCGTTATGCACAGCGGTGATCAATATACCGGTCGCAAGACCTACGGATTCCTGCGGGTAATAATGTTTGACCTTGCGGCCATCCGGTAAAAAACCCCAGCGCTGCTGGAACACCGCGATCAGCCAGGGTGCGGATTCCAGGAACGGCTTGTGTTCATTGGTGCCCAGCGGTTCCAACGCATCCAGCCACTCCGGGGAAGCACGATGCTCATAAAAGTGTTTTTCTTCTTTCTCGGCTTCAATACGAATTTGTCTTTTTATCTGCGGGTCCGAAATCGCAACAAAATGCCAGGGTTGCATGTTCGCACCGCTGGGCGCAGATATCGCAGCACGCAGGCAGTCCTGGATGATCTCCCCCGGCACGGGTCGATCAGAATATTCGCGCACCGTTCTGCGCCTCCATAAATCATCGGCCAGGTCGGCGGCGCGTTGTTTCATTTGCTCCGGTGGATATTCCGTGTAGGTGCTCAGGGGAAGAAATGCCGGTTTACTCATGATGCCTTGTTCCCTTTCAATTATCGTATCCACTTGATAACGAATTCCTGGATCTCATCCGGGTGCACGTTTTCTTCTGATATCACCTTTCCACGCACCGATACACCGGCCGCGTGTACGGACTCACGAGTTCCCGACATCAACGGGTGCCAGTCGTACAGTGGCTTGCCCTCGGCAAGCAGTCGATAGGCACAGGTTTCCGGCAGCCACTTGAAATCCGCCGCAACATCAGGTGTCACGACAATGCAATCGGGAACCAGCACGTTTCTCTCCGGGTATCGGGTACAACGGCATTGATCCCGATCCAGTAAATGACAGACCACATTTGTGTAATGCACATCACCGGTTTCGATGTCCTCGAGTTTTTTGACACAGCATTTGGCGCAACCATCGCACAATGACTCCCACTCGGCATCGCTCATTTCCGCAAGCGTTTTACTCTCCCAAAATTTTTCTTTATCGCGCATGGTCGCCCTCCGTGACCAGCAATTCATGCACCTTTTGCCGCAAGCGTGGCACCAGATCGCTTTCAAACCATGGGTTTTTTTGCAGCCAGTGAAAATT
>CBDUSC010000122.1:0-5844 GCA_965369735.1 uncultured bacterium | reverse complement strand
CCAGCGCATCCAGGATAGCCGGGCCGGTACGTCGCGCGACGCGTTGCAGACCCTGGATGTACTGGTCGTATGCATCCAGGTTCTCGGTATGACGTTTCGTTAGCCGCTGTTGTTGTTCACCAAACAGGCTGATGCGCAATGCATCGGTGACCTGGGTCGCGATTTCATCGTGGATGTCAAAAATATCCTCATTACGCCGGTCAAAAGTTTCCGACCACAAATGCGTGCCATCGTTGACGTTGATGAGCTGCGCAATAATGCGCAAGCGATCACCGGATTTTTGAACACTGCCTTCGAGGATTGTGCCCACACCGAGTTGTTGCCCTATCACGCGGATATCTTCGTTTTTTCCTTTGAACGCGAACGAAGATGTTCTCGCCGCAACCTTTAAATCATCAACCTGCGCCAGCATGTGCAGCAGTGTGTCGGTGAGACCGTCGGAGAAGTATTCATTATTTGGGTCACCGCTCAGATTGATAAACGGCAACACCGCAATGGATTTGTCGATCTCAACGGCTGTGTCCACCGCGACTGGATCTCCAGCGTCGCGGCGCGCGACATTGAAATACAGCGAAACACCCAACGCAAAAATCAACAAGCCGACAATGTACAGATTCAGGCGTTTGCCGGTTGCGGTGGTGATGGACTGGCTGCGATCGACATCGGCTTCACGCTTGATGCCCTCCGATGTAATCTCGAATGCCCAGGCGAGTATCAGGGCCAGGATTAGCCCGATGATCAACAACACCATGACCAGCGTGATGGCCCAACCCGGTAGACCGAGCGCCGGGAATGCGATATCGGATACCTGCAGAATCACCCACGAGGTGATCGCATAAACAACGGCGACCTTGAATACGTTGCGTCGTTTGAGTTCCGCGAGAAACGAGCTCATCGGTTATTGATATCGGATCCGCAGCGGAAGCTATTGCCATCCGGGCCCGCCGGTTCGCAATGGTCGGGCCAGGTAGACTCGCGCCAGAAATCGTGAAGGCCGAGAATCTCTACAACCTGGTTGAATCTCGGGTCATCCGCCCAGTCCATGATCCGGGGCTGCCAGATCTCCCCGGGCCAGACCAGTTGTTTCTCCGCACGCGCGACCAGGTCATCGAGCAACACATCCTTTTCTCCCAGCCATATCAACATGACAGATGGAAGCGCGTCCGCATTTGAGCCAACCTCACCTGTAATTTTCTCAATAGCTTGATCGCGCAAACCGGGATCCGCAATGGCCCGGACGGCCAGCTTTTCGACATGATCGTGATCCAGGTTTGCGTAAACTTCCAGTGCTTTTTCGTAATTCCCCAGTGCGATATGCAGGGTTGCAATCTGGGCAGCTGATGCATTCTTTTGCAGGCCCAGCTCGTTTGCTCTTATCGCATGTACGAGCCCGGATTCGTAATCGCGCGACAGATAGTAGGCATATGCCAGCGAGTTGTTGATGACGGGTGATGCGGGATCAAGCTGGTAAGCCTTTTGCAGATTTTCAAGACATTCTTTCACCCGGCCGGGTACCGCAAGGAATTCGCCATACCATTGAAAAGCGAGTTCGCTCTTTGGATTGATCTCGATGGCTTTCAGGAATTCCTGCTCGGCGCGGACGCCAAATTCGGGTCCACGGTTTTCATAAATAGCCGCGAGCGTAGTATGTGGTTCGCTCAAGCTCGGGTCCATGTCGCTGGCTTTCCTGGCAGTTGCCTGAGCCTTGTCGAGCCACCTTTTTCTCTCCGGTTCCGGTAATACCGAATAGACGGGCACAAGAATGTAGGCGCTTGCCAGCGCCGACCAGGCGCGAGCAAACAAAGGGTCCAGCTCCACCGCGTGCTCGAACAGCTCGATGCTGCGTTTGATATTATCAATACCGCGCAGGCGCCAGATGTGTATGGCCTGCAGATACGTTTCATATGCCTCGATGTTCTCAGTCGGTCGCAGCGTGTCTACCTGGCCAATTTCACTGGTGCCCAGCGTTTCCTTAAGAGCAACGACAATTTTGTTTGCGATTTCGTCCTGAATCGCAAAGATATCGTTTAGCTCGCGATCGTAGGTGTCCGACCACAAATGCTTGTCGGTGTCGGCATCGATAAGCTGCGCGGTGACACGGACCTGGATCCCCGATTTACGGACGCTGCCCTCGAGCACATGCCGCACGTTCAGTTGTTTGGCCACCGTCGGGATATCGACATCCTTGTTTTTGAACCGGAATGAGGATGTGCGCGAAGCAACCGTCAAACCATCGACCTTGACCAGCAGGTTCAGCAATTCTTCAGAGATGCCGTCGCTGAAATATTCGTTATCGGGGTCCGGACTCATATTGACGAATGGCAACACCGCGATGGATCGATCGGAAGCCGTAGTTTCGGTCACCGGCGATTCGGGGCTGATCGAGTCGGCACTGGTTGCTTCATCGACCGCCGAATCATCGCCATCCACAAAATGCAGACCAACAGCAATCGCCAGCGCCGCGACCAAAAGGCCAATGACCGTGAAATCGAGCTTGCGGCCCGTCACATTGGTTATTGAAGTAGTTCTATCGACATTCTTTTCAAGTTTGATGCCATCCGGCGTCATCTCGAACGCCCAGGCGAATATCAATGCCACGGGAAACCCGAGAATAAGGAGTGCGGCGATAAATCGAATAGTCCATTCAGGCAGCGTCAGGGCCGGGAACATGACATCGGCAATTTGCATGAGCAACCAGCCCGCGATGCCATACACGAACGCAACGCGGAACACGTTGCGTCGCTTGAGTTCCTTGATGAATCCACCCGCCATAACACTCGCCGTTTTGAATCCCCGGTCTGCTGTGCAAACTAGCAGAAACCGCACATTTCTTCAGCTATAAGGTGGTGGTTTATCCCAACATTGCCCGATCCCGGTCAGGGCATTCGGCGTTTCGACCTTTTTCTGCGTGCAATCACTGAATTTTGCGCCGCGATACGGTCTATGACCCGGTATACTTCGCAGAATTTTGATTTGGAAAGGGATGCAAATGACAGATGCAAGCTCTTCTGACGCCCATGCAATGGAAGACGTCAAACAACTAGGGCTGTTCGCTGCAATCGGCAGCCTGAGCTACGTGTTCTGGATCGTTGGCGGCATGGAAATGGTCGAGCGGCTTGCCTATTACGGTGTTCGCGCTGTCGCGGGCCTGTATGCCACCGATGCCAAATCCAATGGCGGTCTTGGAGTCACCGCAGGTGATCTGGGCATCATTTTCCTGATCTGGGCGTTGTTCCAGGCGTTTATCCCGGTTCTGTTTGGTGGCATATCGGATCGTATCGGTTATAAAAAGACAATCTTCATATCGACTGTGATCAAGATCGTCGGCTACATCATCATGGGGTTTTACCCCACGTTTTGGGGGTTTGCCGTCGGTGCCATGGTGCTGGCGACCGGTACCGGTGTTTTCAAACCTGGCATCCAGGGTACGCTGGTCAAAGCAACCAATCGCCAGAACAGCTCCATGGCATGGGGCGTCTTTTATCAAACCGTCAACATCGGTGGCTGGATGGGCCCCTTGCTCGCAGCTTATCTGCGACAGTCATTTAGCTGGCAAATGGTCTTTTTTGTCTGCGCTGCGATCATTGCCTGCAATTTCCTGCTTCTGCTGACATACAAGGAGCCGAACCTGGAAGAACGCCTGGAGCGTCAGCGCAAAATCGCCAACGGAGAAATCAAGCAGAAGAACCTGATTGTTGATTCGCTGCAGGAACTATTCAAGCCGCACCTGTTTGTTTTCCTGATGATCATGAGTGGTTTCTGGTTCATGTTTAATGCGTTCTTCGATGTACTTCCGCTGCATATCCGTGACTGGGTTGATACATCGACGATCGTCACCGCCCTTTTTGGCGCCGAAGGAACGTCCAACAGCACATGGATATTCCTGCTGGGATTGAATCAAAGCGGTAAATTTTTCCAGCCGGAAGGCCTGATCAACATCAATGCCGGCATGATCATGCTTACCTGCTTTTTGTTTGCCCAGTGGAGCAGCAAGTTCCGGGCGGTAAACAGCATTATTCTTGGCACGCTGTTTCAAGGGCTGGCATTCATTGCGTTTGGCTACACAACCTTTGCCTGGATCTCTCTTTTATGTGTGGTGCTGTTTTCCTCGGGCGAGATGATGAGCAGCCCCAAGTTTCTTGAATACATCGGCAACATGGCGCCAAGCAACAAAAAAGCCATGTATCTTGGATTTTCCCAACTTGCGCAGGCATTTGGTTGGATATCGGAATCCTATATCGCACCCGTTCTGTATGGAACATATGCAGACAAAGACATGTTGTCGCGCCGTTACCTGGCTGATGAAGGAATGAGTGCTGCTGAAATCGATGCCGTACCCATTGGTGAGGCATTTAACAAGCTGGTTGAAGTTACAAATCAATCTGCACAAGGTCTGACGCAAGTGATGTATGACGCCAACAATATCGGATTCATCTGGTACCTGATGGCAACCGTCGCGTTTGTAACCGCGATAGGGCTGTACATCTACGGCAAGTGGGTCCTGACTCTGGTACGTTCATAATACCGGCACCGTAAATAAAGTGGGCCGGGGACATCCGATGTCTCCCGGCCCGTTTTAATCGCGCACCCAGTCGGTTAATCGCGATTAAACTGGACTCGCGCCGCAACGCGTTGATCTATGTTGCGACCGCGAAATTCTTTTGGCAAAAACTCCCACTGCGATACCGCGTCCATTGTGGCTTTTTCAAAATACCCTTTGCGTTCGGTATCTTTGACTTCGACCTCGATCACCGTACCGTTTTCGCCAACGGTAAATTCGACGTCAACCCAGCCTTCGATATTTCGACGAACGGCACGGCTCGGGTATTCCGGGGCAACGTAAGTTACGAAGGTCATCTGATCGGTTGGTATTGCCTTGCGGCCTTCGTGCTGCGCCCAGCGATCCTCGATGGACGCACGGGTTTCCGAAATTTCTTTGGAATCGATATCCAGCAGGTTGGCATATTCGAGCCAGGTCTCAGCCACATCGAATGCCCCGCCTTCGATTTCACCCCGTGCCATGGTTGCGAGTTCCGCAGCCATTTCATCGGCGCATTCCTGCCACACAGCATTCTGACCAACCAGGTCTTCTATCCTGCGTAAATAACTGCCGGCGCTTTTGCCTTCCGGCTCTACCAGGCGACCATCGTCAAGCGCTGCAAAAAAGCTCACCTGAACATCGCGCGCTTTTTGCTGGGGTGTCTTTTGTTTCGGTTTTGCCGCTTCGACTTTGGCTTCAGCTTCAGCCTCTTCAGAATCCTTCCGGATGGCAGCGACATCATCTCGTGTCGCCTTGAGCTTCGCTGTATCACCCTGGGGAATGGTTTCTGCACGCGCCAGAACAGACTCGGCTCGATCAAATTCGCTGGCCTCGGCGTAAACAACCGCACGCGACATCAGTGTTTCAGCCTGCTCAGCGAGACGCTGATCGGCTTCCATCAATAAAACATGATCTGCTGATATCACGCGCGCGCGATCCATCAGATCAAGAGCATCAGCGGTGCGGCCGTCCGCGATGGCCGTTTGCGCCCGATCCATGACGCCACCTATAACTGTATCCATTAACGGCTGCGGAATACCGCTGCCTGACATTTCCGCTTCGGCGATGACACCGAAAGCGACTTCAAATTGACCACCGGCGATAGCCTGCTCAGCCTGCAGCTGCCATCTCTTTTGCTGTTCTTTTGTCAGCATTGCGTCGAAGAATGCAAGACGCGTGTGTTCCGGTCGTATACTGCGCGCGTCTTCTACCGATGTGCGAGCTTCCCTGGTGCGGGTATCTACAAGTGCGGGTTCGGCGCGCGCAATCAGTTCGTTGGCACGCCTGTTAAGACCGCGTATCGC
>CBDUSC010000121.1:0-5862 GCA_965369735.1 uncultured bacterium | reverse complement strand
GGTCGCGAATAAATTCTGCTGTCGCAATGATGGCCGATGCACCGATATTCATCGATGACACACCCGCGTTATCGCCAACTGAAATTCGTGCGCGCGCGCGACGTCTGAAACGCGAACATGGTTTGGGCCTGGTTGTGGTCGATTACCTGCAGCTCATGCAGGTGAGAGGCACATCGGAAAATCGCGCAACAGAAATTTCCGAAATATCACGGTCGCTAAAAGCTCTGGCCAAAGAGCTGGATATCCCGGTGGTAGCGCTTTCGCAGCTCAACCGTAGCGTAGAGCAGCGCACCGACAAAAGACCGGTCATGTCGGATCTGCGCGAATCAGGCGCTATCGAACAGGATGCCGACGTCATTATTTTTATCTATCGTGAAGAAGTCTATGATGCCGATACCGTTCGCAAAGGTGTTGCCGATATCATCATTGGCAAGCAGCGTAATGGCCCTATCGGAGAAGTCCGTCTGACTTTCCTTGGTGAATACACCAAGTTCGAAAACCTCGTCGCCGAAGCCTATGGTGACGAGGCATTTACGTGAGCCAGGCTGCACGGGCACTGATTGATACCGAAGCGCTCCGGCACAACCTCAAAACCATTCGCCAGCTTGCGCCAAACCGCAAAGTGATGGCTGTGATCAAAGCAAACGGTTACGGCCACGGCATGATTACGGTTGCCCAGGCGCTGAGCGGTGCCGACTCGCTGGCAGTCGCACGGGTGGATGAAGCCATGTTGTTGCGCGATGCCGGTCTTGGCCAGACCGTGGTTATCCTTGAAGGCGTATTCGATGTCGATCAGCTTGGTCTTGCCGCGCGCCACGGTTTTGAGTTGGTCATACACGACAGGACCCAGTTGGACATGGTGCGCAACTGGACTACACCGGATGCGTTTTCAGTCTGGTTGAAAATTGATACCGGCATGAATCGGCTGGGTTTTCGCTGCGAGGATTTTCCAGATGTCCTCTCGCAGATCAATGAGATGAAGTCCATCCGCCAACCGGTACGGCTTATGACCCATTTGTCCGACGCAGATGATCGCGACAACAAAAAAAATGCAGAGCAAATTTCACGATTTGATGAATTTACCAGCGGCTTGTCGGGCGAAAAAAGCGTGGCCAACTCTGCGGCGGCCATTGCCTGGCCAGATAGCTGGTACGACTGGATTCGGCCGGGTATCGCCTTGTTCGGTGTATCGCCGTTTCCCGGTAGTAGCGGGCACGAGCACGGGTTCAGACCGGTCATGTCGTTGCACAGTACTGTCATCGCCATATGCGATGTCGCGAAGGGCGAGAGCGTGGGTTATGGAAGCAGGTGGACAGCAACTGAAAACAGGCGTCTCGGAGTGGTTGCGATTGGCTACGGCGATGGATACCCGTGGCATTTACCGGATGGGACGCCGGTACTGATCAATGGCAAACGCGTACCCCTGGCCGGCCGCGTATCCATGGACATGACCACGATTGATCTTACGGATGAGCCGGAGGCGGGTATTGGTGACAGCGTTCAGCTTTGGGGTCCGGATCTGCCGGTTGAGGAGATTGCCGGTCTGGCAGAGACGATACCCTATGAATTATTGTGTGGCGTGACCCAGCGTGTGTCCGTCGAGATTATCTGACGGTCCAGCGATCAGCAATTTCTGCGGTACCGGTTCGCCATCGGCGCGCAGCCAGACCTGGATAACCACATTTGTTTCAGCGGCACCGCCGGTTAGTGTTTCCAGGCAGGAAACCCTTGCCGATTGCCCTGTCCCCGAAAGCCCGTTGGGGTCCAGCACCAGTTCATAACGACGCTGTAGCAATTCCTCAAGATTGGTTTTGATGACCAGGCAGGATTCCTTGTCCTGCATCGTACCGTTTGCCCAAATCGTTTGAATGCCACCGTGATCATCGGCCAGCGCAACATAGTAACGATCGAATATCTGATTTCGACTGGGTGGGTTGACTTCGTAGGATTTTGCAAAGGCACCGGCATCAATCTGATACAACAATAGTTCGCTGCTCATGAGATCGCCGAAGCTGATGCCAAACGCGCCATCCAGTGATTTTCTCATCTGACCCTGATTCAGATCCAGAGCAGACACCACGCTGCTTTCCGAACCGGAATCTTCTGGTTCCAGTCTTACGATCAGCGGGTTGGGGTACAGGTTTTTTGCTGCTCCTGTCGTTGCATCAACAGCCAGGCCTATCAAATTGAAACCGATCAGATTGCCTGCAAGACCGGCGGTGCCGGCGCCAGAGATCCCCGAGTTCACTTCAGTCGTCAGCGGCGCATAACCATCCTTGCTGAGGACCGCCGTAAATGCCTTTTTTCGCTTCAACTTGAGGGTGCAGGGAGATTCGCAGCTCACGCCGTTGGATAACTCTATGCCGACGCCACTGGGCTCGGTCTCAATCACAAATGTCTGCGTGGCTCCGCGGGTCATGGTGGCACAACCACCCATCAATGTGGATAGCGACAAAATCGCGATAATGCCAAGAGAGAGTGTTTTGCCTGAATAATCCATTATGAAACGTTGTGACAAAAAAAACGCCCCGATGTTTCGGGGCGTCTATTGTATAGATGAAATGTATCTGTGAAAAAGGCTCTAGTCGCTAAAAAAGCCCATCTTGACGCCTGCCAGCTCGATCACATCGTTATCATTGAGCCGGCGGGCTTGTGCGCCGATGCTTTCGCCATTCACCAATGGCTGGCCACCATCCACGCCGCTTTCGACGTGAACGATAAAAAAGCCTTCCGCACGACGCGTAATGGCGGCGACCTGCACTCCTGGTCTGCCCAGCGTCGTCAGCGTCTTTACCAAATCCAGTTCCTTGCCGGCAAATTTGCCAGACAGAACCTGTAGTTTCGCTTTCGCCAGTGCCTGACCTGAAGCTTCCGCGGCAATCGGTGCCGGTGCTGCGGGCCGTGCTGGAGCCGGCGCCGGCGCCGGTGCACTCGTCTGCGCTGCCAGATCATCGGAAGCTGCTTCATCCACTGCTGCATTCACATCACGAATCTGTTCGGCGCTTTGTGAGCTCGGGTGAATAACCATGGTTTTTTCGAACTCATCAGGATCTGTTTCCGATGCGTCGTCGTCGACGAATCTCAACTGATGGTGACCCACCGTAATGACATCACCATGCTGTAGCGCATGTTTTTTGATCAGCTTGCCATTGACATAGGTGCCATTGGTGCTGTTCAGGTCTTCAAGAAATGAGTCATTCAGGATGTTAATAACAAGAGCGTGGTGTCCACTGACGGCCGCGTTATCGATGCGTACATCGTTATCCGGCAGCCTTCCAATGGTGTACCGTTCCTTGGTCATGTTGTACTCGGCGAGCACCTGCCCATCCAGGCTTAGCATTAACCTTGCCATGTATTTGTCCCCGATCTTTTAGCTGAACCAGTTACCAATTTTTTCCAGGAAGCCCTTGCGAGCAGGAAAAGACTCTATGACGTGCGACATGACAATCGACACATTGTCGCGCCCGCCATTATCGTTTGACAGCTGGATCAACTGTTGACCCACCGTGTCAAGACTAGCATTAAACGTGCTGATAGTTAAGTGAATATCTTCGTCTTCGACCATGTCCGTCAGCCCATCTGAACACAACAAATAGTAGTCATTCTGTTTGACGGAATCCTCCTGGATTTCCACCTCGACCTGGGGTTCGACACCCAGTGCGCGAGTCACATAATTCTTGTTTGTCGATCGCTGGGCTTCTTCACTCGAATAGAATCCACGATCGACCAGCTCCTGTAGCAGCGAGTGATCCATCGTGATCTGTTCAAAACTGGGTCCGCGCAACCGGTACAGCCGCGAGTCACCCACATGGGCGACCGATACGCGATTGTCATAAAAAAGGCAGGCCACGATTGTTGTGCCCATGCCCTCGCAATCCGGTTGTGTCTGGGCGGTCTGGTGGATGACCTTGTTGGCTCTCAGAATAGCATCGCGGAGAATGATGCTTTGTCGCATGAGCCCGGTGTCCGGTTCGACCTCACCGCGCTCAATATGCATGACGCCTGATACCACCTGCTCGAGTATGGTCTTGACCGCGATACCGCTTGCGACTTCGCCGGCATTATAGCCACCCATGCCATCGGCAAGCACCAGCAGACCGATTTCCTCGTTCGAGCCCACGGCATCTTCGTTATGCTCGCGAACCTTTCCGACATCGGTCAATTCCAGGTTTTGAAGTTTTCCCTTTAGCGTCATTAAGCAAACAGCCCGTTATGCCAGCGATTCACCACAGTTTTTCAGATCGATAGCCATCTCGGCCCCGTCTTGATAGCGATCATCAGGGTCCTTCAGCAAAGCCCGCGTGATTATAGCCTCAACGCATTCAGGCAGGTCAGCCCTGTGCGATCTCAGCGATGGCGCGTCTTCATTTGCGATCTTGTACATCAATGCAGTCATGGAGTCAGCTTCAAACGGCAAACGGCCCGTAAGTAACTGATATAGCGTAACACCGAGCGAAAACAAGTCCGAGCGACCCGTCACATTTTTCCCCTCTAGCTGTTCTGGCGCCATATAGCTGGGCGTGCCCAGAATTATGCCGGTTTTGGTTGCTTTTGTATCCGTCATTCGGGCAATGCCAAAGTCGGTAATCTTGAGATCATCCTTATCGGCGTCATACATGATATTTGCGGGCTTTATATCACGATGGATGATGCCCTGGCGGTGCGCGTAGGCCAGGGCATCTGCGGCCCGGCTGACCAACCGTATTGCGGTAGCTGGCTCCAGCAGGGTGTCGGCTTCTACATGCAGGTTCAGATGTTGCCCGGTCAGATATTCCATGGCGATATAGGCCAGGTCGTGATCCTCGCCGGCGTCGTAAACCGTTACGATGTCCGGGTGGTTCAGACGGCCTGCAGTCTCCGCCTCCCGGAAAAATCGTTCCTTGACGCTGGCAACCTCGCTGGCGTCAAATTCCTCAGACAGGGGAATCGCCTTGATGGCAACAACGCGGTTGATCTTTGGGTCTCGCCCCAGGTACACGACACCCATCGCGCCTTTGCCGATTTCCTTTTCGACCTGGTAGCGGCCCAGCATGGGTTTTTCGCCGCCTTCGAGGATTATCGGGTTACGGCCTGATGAACTCGCGCCCCCCAGGATCATGGTCTCTTCGAGTCTTTGAGAACGCTTCAGGCGTTCCCTGAGATCACGGTAGTCGATATCGAATTCAGCCATGTGGCCATAAACGGCACCTGCCTTGTTGAATTGACGTTTGCGCTCGTAGTCCAGCGCCAGGTTATAAAGCAGCTCCATCATGTGTTCATCAATTGGACAGCGGCGAAATTTATCGAAGGCCATGTCGAGCTGACCCTGGCCCTGGAAAGCGAGACCCAGCATTTTGTTGCTTTCGGCGCCTTCGACATCGGCGCGCAGCTTCAGCCGTTCGGTTACCTGGAATCGTTTAACGGTCATGACCAGGTGTGCGCTCAGCACGAATGCAGCCGGGATCATAAGTGGCACCCATTGTTGCTCGGTCAAAAACAGACTGAATTCGGCCGCGAACAAAATAAGCACCAGCGACAAGCTGACAAAAGCAGCAAATCCTGCTTTTAGCCGTGGCAGCATGAAAGCCACATACAAGCCCAGTAATAACATGGCGCCAAGCTGCGCGGACAGAGCCCAGCCGGGTACCGTAATAAAATGTTCCTGGAGAATACTGGACACCGTATGCGCCAGAACCTGAATCGGTGGCGTGGATGACGAGACCGGCGTCGCCTGGTAGTCACCCAGCCCCGAGGCCGATGCACCAATCAGTACGATTTTGTTACGAAACTTGTCCACTGGTACCAGCCCGGTCCAGACATCGTAAAAAGAATCGACTGAAAACGGGTCCTGACCGCCACGCACATTGTAGAAATAGTTGAACA
>CBDUSC010000120.1:0-5907 GCA_965369735.1 uncultured bacterium | reverse complement strand
GGGATCCTTCAATGCTGGCCCCACATCACCCCGGCGTTGCAACGCATTCCGTGCCGCGTTTTTATCACCGGCACCTCTGTATGCCTGGGCCAGGGGGTAATACAGTTGATTGGCCCGTGGTTCGACTCGCAACGCACGCGAAAAATTTTCGATCGCGGAATCGTATTTGGAATTTCTCAGCTCTACAGATGCCAGGCCCGCAAACGCCATTGCCGATTCCGGATCCCTTTCCAGAGCCAGTTTGAACCATTTTGTTGCGTTCGCATCATCCCGCTGTGCGGAGTAAACCTGAGCCAGCCGGATTTTTGCAGCGACATAGTCGGGCCGCAATGTCGTTGCGATGGAATATCGTTGCGCGGCTACGTCGAAGTCGCCTGTATCCTGTGCGCCAATCGCCAGCAGGTAGTGCCAGAGAAAGTTTTCCGGGTCCAGATCAATCGCATGTTCATAACAAGTGGCAGCCGGCTTTTGCATCTGGTGCGCCTGATAAACCATTCCGAGTTCACCCCAGGCCCGACCCATCGCGGCGGCCTCTCCGTCAACACGTTTTGAATTGAATTCCTCCCAGGCCTTTTCCAGCGCGTTCGCTACCGATGGTTCATATATCCCGGTATCCGGTGGCTGGAAATCGTACTCTGCCTCCCCGGTGCACCCGATTATGCCAAAAAAAAGCGCCGCCATTATCGCGATGCCTGCCATTCGCGCCATGTCCGGCATGCTTGTCAATTGGGAGCGGAGGCGCATTATCATTACCGCGCTGGAGTTCCTGAACCGCGACGCAAATCATGATATTTGCCTGTCTCCAGATCGGCCCAGTTCTCCAGGCTGCTATCCGGCCAAATAACGCGAACCTGCTGCTCACCCCGATCTGCACCAAGACCAAACAACACACGCGCGTCGTTGGATGATGCATAGCTGCCATCGGCGCCGACCCGGCGCCAGTACGCAGTGCCATTCGCGCTTATCGTGGCCACCCTGGCTCCATGTGTCACCATATGACCCCGTTTATCGATCAGCCGGATACCCAGCCAGGCGTTTTCGTTGCCTACCTCATTAATAAGGAGTCGTACGGGTCCCGCATTATTGGTAATGACGACGTCGGTATCACCATCATTGTCGATATCGCCAAATGCCGCGCCGCGCGAAACCTCCGACAGAGCAAAACCATCGCCTGCCATCGCGCTGATGTCTTTGAAAACCTCACCATGCTCATTGCGAAACAGCTGGTTTGTCTGTCGCAGCGGCAAAATGATGTTCTCCTGCTCCGGTATTCGCGTTACCGCTCCGTTTGCAATCAAAAGATCCAGCCAGCGATCATTGTCGAAATCGATCCAGGCGACACCAAAACCGGTTTGCGAAAAGCTTTCGCCTGCAAGCCCCATGGCAATGGTGCGGTCTTCGAACCAGCCATCACCATCATTCATGTACAAGGTATTTGTCTCGCGCGCCAGGTGGGTCATAAACAGGTCGGTGTCGCCATCGGCATCGAAATCGGCCGCATCCACACCCATACTGGCCTCCGGGTTGCCATCCATATTGACTGCAATACCCGCAAATACCGCATCGTCTGCAAAGCTGCCGTCTTTCTGGTTTATCCAGAGCTGGTTTGCAGAGCCATCGTTCGCCACGTAAATATCAGTCCAGCCATCACCATCGAAATCATCCGAGATGACACCAAGTGCCGCACCAAACGCATCGGTTATTCCTGCCGACTCACTGACGTCAGCAAACTGGCCGCTGCCATTATTCCTGTAGAGCCTGTCCGGTGATGCCGCATACACCAGCGGTGAACAATAGTCCCGCGCACTGGTCGTAGAGCGGCAGGGTTTGTGATTTTTCAGACTGAAATTGACGTAATTGCCAACATACAAATCGAGATCACCATCGCGATCCATATCTATAAAGGACGCGCTTACGCTCCAACGGTCATCACCGGCACCCGATTCGTCAGTGGTATCGGCAAAACTCTTGCCAGCCTGGTTGATCAGCAACCGGTTTTCGCCAAAATTCGTAACATATATGTCCACCCATCCGTCACCGTTGACATCACCGGTCGCGATACCCATGCCATAACCAGTCTGCGACAGACCCATGCTGCGCGTGACATCACTGAACATCGGCTTGCCATTGGCTGAGATCCCGTCGTTGCGATACAGACGGTCGGATAGTGGTAGCGGCCCATCGGCTGAAAACAACGGTTTGCTGGTAGCCGCTTCGCCCGGCAGCATATTCCCCTGGACGAGATATATGTCGAGATCTCCATCATTGTCATAGTCAAGCAACGCGGTACCGGCACCCATCATCTCCGCGAAATACCATTCACCCGTCATTCCATTGAAATGTGTAAAGTCGAGACCGCTGTCTTCTGCAGCATCGACGAAAAGATCACTGGCATGCGATGCGCCGGGAACCATTGACAACACACAGGAAAACGACGCCATCAACAGTGCGGTTTTTGACTTATTACCAATACAGAAACTCACCCTCACAACACCCGGTACGATTCACTCCAATGCGACGCATGATACTGACATAAACCCGGGCTGTAACGGGTGTGGCTGTAGCCGCAACCGGCATCGGATCTACCTGGGCGCCTGCCGGATTGCCACCTGAGTTCTGTACGGTTATATTGAGCGGCCTTGCAGAACATCAGACTGATAGGAAAAATGTCTTATATTTCAGAAATGTACGACACATCTTCTACTGCCGGGCAGCTACCCGCAGCCATTTTGCTGCTCGCGGCTGCGGCAATATTTGCCACCAACACCGTACCGGCGGCAGATAATCCACCTGTAGATTTGTTTAGCGATGAGTCGGACAAAAGCGGTCTTGTATTCCATCATTTCAATGGTATGTCCGGCGAGCTCTTTTTCCCGGAAGTCGTTGGCACTGGTGCAGCACTGTTCGATTACGACGACGACGGCGATCTTGATGCATATATCGTGCAGGGCACCATGCTGGGTCCGGGCAAGACCCTGGAAGATGCATTGTATCCACCAAAACACAGCCCACCATTCAGCGACAGGCTTTATCGAAATGACAGCACGGTCAAAGGCGACTCTGTAGTACTGCGATTTACCGATGTCACCGCACAAAGCGGCGAGCTCGGCAACGGCTTTGGTATGGGCGTTGCCAGCGGTGATATCAACAACGATGGCTGGCCGGATTTGTATGTAACCAACTTCGGGTCCAACCAGATGCTGTTAAATCTCGGTAACGGAAAATTTCGGGACATCACAGAGGAGTCGGGTACGGGCGATGACCGGTGGAATACCAGCTCCTCGTTTTTCGACTACGACAACGATGGCCTTCTCGATCTTTTTGTCGGCAGTTATGTCGATTTCAGCTGGGACAATCGCAAACCCTGTTTTACTGCAGCGGCGGTACCGGAGTACTGCGGGCCCCTGACCTACAACGGTACCAGCGACAAGCTGTTTCATAACACCGGCAATAATCGCTTTGAAGATGTCACGGAAAAGGCCGGTATTAACGAATCCGATGGTGGCGCGCTCGGCGTGGTCAGCGCGGATTTCAACGCCGATGGCTGGATGGATATCTATGTGGCAAACGATGGTGTCCCGAACCATTTATGGATAAACCAGGGCGACGGGACTTTTATCGATGATGCGATGCTGGCCGGTGCAGCGCTGAACATGGATGGCTCCGCTGAAGCGAGCATGGGTGTCGACGCGGCAGATTTTGATGGTGATGGTGATGAAGATCTTTTCATGACTCACCTGGCCCGTGAAACAAACACGCTGTATATCAATGATGGAAGTGGCTGGTTCGAAGACCAGACGGTATCAATGGGCTTGTCGAAAACAAGTTTTTCCTTTACCGGTTTTGGTACCGCATGGATCGATTTCGATAATGATGGCTGGCTGGATTTATTGTCCGCCAATGGCGCGGTAACGCAGATGGAGGAACAGGTGCGCGCGCACGATCCATATCCGATGCATCAGACGAACCAGATCTTTCGCAATCTCGGAAATGGCCGCTATGAAGATTTTACTGCCAGGGCGGGGTCGGTATTTGAGCTGTCTGAAGTAAGCCGCGGTACAACTTTTGGCGATGTGGACAACGACGGCGATACCGATGTTCTTATCATCAACAACAACGGGCAGGCACGATTATTGATCAACAATATCCGTAATGACAACAAATGGATTGGCCTGAGATTCCTGGACAAAAATGGAAAGCGCGACCAGCTCGGCGCTTTTGTCGAAGTCAAAATAGATGACAAGCGCAGCCTTTGGCGTCGCGTTCGCACCGACGGCAGCTACGTATCGGCTCGCGATCCACGCCTGCTGGTTGGCTTGGGCATGGCTCCGGATTCTGTATCGATGGTCGTCACGTGGCCGGATGGCAGCCGCGAATCGTGGACCGGTCTTGAAACAGGGGCCTATCACACGGTAAAGCAGGGTGACGGCAAAACCGCGAATGAGTAAACGCGTTTTCATAATTACGGTACTGCTCGCTGCATTCCTGACAGAATTGCCGGCGATACACGCCGAATCTGATGCCGTCCTGGTGGAGATCGAGCACCCGGTCTTTTCCCAGTTTGAAATCGGTGTACGCGCCCGCATGGAAAAAGTCGCGCGCGCAGTAGAGATTGCCAAAAACCAGGAGCCGCGGGACGACGCAGCGCTTTCCCGGGCGTATGGCAATCTCGGCATGCTGTATAACGCCTATTCGCTGTATGACCCCGCTGAAGCAGGTTACCGGAATGCGCATGCACTGCGACCGGATGAAACTGCCTGGGTATATCTGCTGGCATTCCTGATGCATGGAGAAGGAGAATTTGACCAATCTATCGAGCTATACAATATAGCTCTTGGAATGAACCCCGATTTCCTGCCGGCGCGAATACACCTGGCGCAGGCGTACTTTACATCGGACAGACTCGATGATGCCGAGAGGGAGTTTGCCGCCAGCAGTGTAAGAGAGCCACGCAGTGCGGCGGCGTTTTATGGGTTGGGTGGCATAGCACTCAGGCGCCAGGACAACCAGGCAGCAATCGATTTTTATCAGCGGGCACTGGAAATTGAACCCGGCGCTACCCAGATTCACTACAACCTTGCACAGGCCTATCGAAAATCGGGTGACCGGGATGCAGCAAAGCGGCATCTTGATTTGCGGGGTACGGTAAAACCCAGCGTTCACGACCCGGTACTTGCCTTGATGCAGGCGCAAAAAGTGACCTCGCAGGAGTATCTCAAAGAGGGTGTTGCCGCATATGAGGAAGGCCGTTATACAGACGCCGTGATTGCGTATGAACTGGCCCTGACATTGCAACCGGATGATCCCAAAACTCACCTGACACTCGCATGGGTCATGGAGCTTGCCGGTGACGAGCGGGACGCCATGCAACATGTTGATGTGGCGCTGGAGTTTGATCCCGACTATGCGCAAGCTCATTTCAGCAAAGGGGCCATGCTGGAAGAAGCGGGTGATGACAATGCCGCGCTGGCGCATTATCGCAGGGCGGTCGCCAGCGATCCGGACTCATATCCGCCACGCCTGCTGTTGGCAAATGCGCTGATGCGCAACGGTGTATTCGTCGAGGCGGCCGATCAGTACAAAATACTGGCAGACAAACAAACCGGTGATGTGATATTGCTATTCCGGCTTGCGCTGGCACAACAACGAACTGGAGATTGTTCTGCAGCCATTGCAACTATCTCTGCCGCGCTGGAGCAGCAACAGGGATCGTCAACGCTGATGCAATCGTATGCGCGGCTTGCGTCAAGCTGCCCCGGCGTTGATGAAGCCATCAGAAAGCGTTCTTTTGCCGTGGCTCAGCGCCTGTTCCAGAGCCTGCGCAACATGGATAGCGGAGAAACCATGGCCATGGCGGCTGCAGCAAATGAACGGTTTGAGCAGGCGATCGGTCTTCAGGAGCAAATG
>CBDUSC010000119.1:0-5959 GCA_965369735.1 uncultured bacterium | reverse complement strand
GCATGCTGCGTCGCTGGATGGAGCGCTCATCGGCATCAAAGGATCAGGCTCAGGACAGGCGCGAAAAAGGTGTGCTGCTTGGCAGTGGTTTTGTGGGTGGTGAAGGTTTGCTCGGTGTGGGTATCGCAGGCGTCGCATTTGTACAGAGCCGCAAACCAGACGGTATTGGCACCGAATGGCTGGGTTCCGAGATTACCGCGATGATCGTCGGCCTGATTGCATTCTTGTTGTTCGCAACCTGGTTCGTGCGCAAGATCCGGAATTAGTTGGGCGAATCTCTGTAGATCAGCCCTGGTGGCGCGTTGTCCCAGTCGATGGGGCCGTGATCAAAGCTGTATTGCAGGCGCTTGAGAACAACCGGCCATGCAGCATCGAAATAGCTGCGGACTTCGCTCCAGTCACTACTGTCGCCCCAAAGGCTGTGGTGCAAAGACACACGCGTTTTGTGCTCCGACAATGACACGAAAGAAACTTCGACCACGGTTCTTTGCGATCTTATGGCCGGCCATTTTGGTGGCGCGTCCCAGGTAAACGCGAGTCTTTTCAGGGGCTCGACAATCAGGGTTGTTGTGCCCTCGGCGCCGCGGGTACCCGGTTCATTGCCCGGGAAAAAGAAAATTTCATAGTCGCCATCGGGACGGGCATCAACATTGGACCCGCGTGCGAAAAACGTTTGCGCGCCTGCGTTGCTGGTCCAGGCATGCCAGGCGTCCTCTATGGTCGCGTTGACCTCTACCGAATGCTCGATCGCCGATCGGTCAAATGCCGAATGATCGGACAATTCTGATGCGTGTGTACTCATCGAAATGGCTCCCAGGCATGCAAGAAAGTGAATCATCGTGGCTCGCATGATCATGATGGCGCTCTTGTTCATGGCTGATATAATAGGCAACTAAAAGGTTGCATGTCAAGTGCAACGTTGACATGCAGCGTCAATTCGCCATGCTTGCTGGCGTATCCAAGTTGTTCAAAGAGAAGCCGCGGTACCCGCCATGCTCGATAATGCACAGTCAATATTGCTGAAAAGAACTGCCGGGCTTTGCCTTGCGGTTTTTTTGTCTGCCTGCTCATCGACACCCTGGCACGATGTTTACCCATACCCCAAATACATCGAAGCGGGCGTGCAAAGCGGCAAGGAAGTGCGTGTCGTAACAAGCGACGGGAACGAACACGTGTTTGTCGCTGACACCGCTGAAGACGGCAGGGTAAAAGGTCATATGAAGGACCAGCCGATCCAGGTTCCATACGAGGATGTTGTCACGCTGCAAATAAGGTCGGATGAATTCCCTGATATGCCCTGTGGAGGAGCAGTACCGCTGGGTTGTTCCATACCGGAAGTGCTCACCGCGGTCAGCGCTATCGTCGCTGACTATCAAAACAAATTTCACAGCGCCTGCGTGTTCCATGATTTTTGCTATCGCCACGGGCATATCACCTATGGCATCGACCGCGATCAATGCGACGCCGTGTTCTTCGAGTCCATGAAAGCAATCTGCGACGTCAATCTGGTGAGTTGGGACTTTGTGTTCGATCCGTTGACCGAAGGCAAATGCCTGCTGGCGGCGAGCAACCTGTATGCAAGTGTCAAGCGATACGGAGAGGAATACTACCGGGTCGATAGCAGCACCTATTGCGAGTATCGCTTTCCCGCGGAAGACGATATGGATACCCGCGGTCTGGTGGGTATGCTCCTTGAAGCCCGGCGGAAATCAGTCGGTCCACAATAATCGGGGCACAATAGGTTGGCTGGCGGAGGGGGTCCTGGTGAGCGGTTTATTCAAAGAACTCAGAAGACGCAACGTCTACAAGACCGCGGTGGCCTACACCATCGTCGGCTGGCTGCTGGTTGAGATCGCCTCGCTGGTGTTTGACGCATTTCATTTCCCCGACTGGACCATCCAGTTTTTCATATCGCTGATTGTTCTGGGTTTTCCGGTGGCGGTACTCCTCGCCTGGGCGTTCGAACTCACCGCGGATGGCATCCAGCGTACCGCCGATGTACCACCGGGGCAGTCGGTCACACATAGCACCGGCCGCAAGCTGGATTTTGCGATTATTGGTTTGTTGTCCGCGGTGGTGATCTACTTTGCATTCACGCATGACTGGAGCGGTAACGACACAACAGCACCACAGGCATTGGATGAATCGACCGCAGCCGGTTCCGAGGACGCAGCAACCGACGGACCCAAATCGATCGCGGTATTGCCATTTGCCAATCTCAGCGACAACGCCGAGAACGCGTTCTTTGCCAGCGGTGTGCACGAGGATATCCTCACCTATTTGTCGCGGGTATCGAACTTGCGCGTGATCTCGCGCACCTCAGTGCTCAAGTACCAGGATGACCAGAGTGATATTCCGGCGATTGCGAAAGCACTGGGTGTGGATCATGTGGTTGAGGGCAGTGTCCGTCGCTCGGGCAACCGCGTGAGGGTGACGGCGCAGTTGATCGACGCGAAATCGGATCATCACCTGTGGGCGGACAACTACGATCGTGAATTGACGGATATTTTTGCCATCCAGACAGAAGTCGCACGTGCAATTGTGGACTCGCTGCAGGCGAGTCTGACACCCGGTGAAGAGAAGCAAATCGACACGCAGCTTACAAACAGCGTCGAGGCATATGATGCCTTCGTCATAGCACGTGATCGCGATAACCAGGCCGACTATTCATTGGAAAAACATCAATTTTCCAGCGAAGGATACAAACGCGCGACCGATCTTGACCCGGAATTCGCGCTGGCCTGGGCGCGTTATGCGATGACCATGACCGCCATGGCGTGGGTTAGCGTTGACAATAATCGGACGCTTGCCAGGGATGCAAAGAATGCAATTGATACTGCGTTTGCCCTGCAACCCGATCTGCCGGAGGCCCGGCTGGCGCTGGCCGATTACCACTACCGAATTAACAGAGACTTTAACGCTGCGCTGGCACAGCTTGAAATCGCGCACGCCGCATCACCCAGTAATTCCGATGTATTGGAAGCCATGGGTCTTACTCAACGACGCCTGGGTTTGTTCGATGAGTCCGTTGAGAGTTTTCGCATGGTAGGCGTGCTGGATCCCGACAATCTTGGAACGGTTCGATTATTGGTCGTGACGCTCTCGGGGGCGAATCGCTATGATGATGCCATCTCAACGTCAGAAAAATACCTGGCGGTGCATGACTATAATTCGGAAATCGATGTGGCCCGTGGTCTGGCATACCTGGATCGTGATCTCGATGTCAAAGTGCTGGCGGAAGCGGTCAAGCAAATACCTGCCGACAGTAAAAACGTCGAATCGTTGCTAGCTCGAATGCTTGTGCCCTGGTACCACCGGGATTATCCGGCAGCGCTGGATGTGCTGGATATTCCCGCAGTCGCTAATACCTGGAGTCAGGATGGGTTCGGCGGTTGGGATAAATTGTGGCGGGTAAAGATTCTAATCCAGCTGGGCAGAAAGGATGAGGCGCAGGAAATACTAGCCGATGCGCTAAAAGACGCCAGCTGGTTCGAGCCGGATCCAAACACCATCGGTAATAATGCTCAATGGTCGCGGCTTGTCACGGGTGCTCGCCTGTATGCCATACAGGGCCAGTGCGACAAGGCCCTGGCGCTGGCAGACAAAGCTCGCGATCTTTTTTTGATCCAGAATGATGCCCTGGTGGGATCACAAGTCATCAAGTTTTCGTCAATAGTCTTCGCGTCTTGCGGTCGCGTCGATCAGATGCTGGACGATCTCGAAAATCATCTGGGTAAGTCCTGGACATTCGGCCGGCGGTTTTTTGCATTGGATCCCGAGTGGGATTTCATGCGCGACAACCCGCGGTTTCGGGAAATTGTGGGGATAGAAGACTAGAATCGAGAGTGATATGAAAAAAATTTCACGCCGCCGTTTTATTAAAACCTCTGTTGTTGCAACGGGCCTCACCATCGTGCCGCCATCCTTGCTTGCTGCACAAAAATCGCTGACCCCCGATGCCACCGAGGGGCCGTTCTACCCGGTGGAGATCCCGCTGGACTCCGACAATGACCTGATCCACATTGATGGACGGTCAACGGTAGCGAATGGCATCCCTGCGAATGTGATTGGTCGTGTGCTCGATGATCGGGGTAACGCGATATCCAATGCGACTGTCGAGATCTGGCAATGCGATGCCAATGGTCGCTATCACCACCCGGGTGATACACGCGATGCCGAAATCGACGACAACTTCCAGAGTTTTGGTCATTTCACCACGGGCAGCGATGGTGCCTATAGGTTTTTGACCATTAGACCCGTGCATTACCCGGGTCGTACACCGCATATTCATTTCAAAATCAAGGGACCCGACTTCGAGGCGCTGACCACGCAAATGTACATCCAGGGTGAGGCCACAAACGCGGGTGATTTTTTGTACAAACGGCTGGGTGACAATGCCAATCTGGTGACCGTCGCATTTGAATCAAACCCCGATGATTCGGCCAGACAACTGGCCCGCTTTGATATCGTTCTGGCCGCTGATGGGCGCTTCGGGAGCGGCTGAACCCTGAGTTGTGCCCGGGGTCTTATCCAGAGATTCCATTCATATCAACGGCTTACGGTGCGCCATATCTTCGTGCGTGACCGCATGCGCCGTTGCGTGGATAATCACCCGCTTTCCTAAATCAACATCAGGCATGAATCCGGGGGGAGAAATGCAAAAGAAATTCTTTATCTATCCATTGGCTATTGTGATGCTGGCGCTTTTGGCAACAGGCTGCAGCAAGGAATCCGCTCAGGAAACCGCTGCACCTGCTGCTGCAGATACCACCGCTGATGAGTCTGCAGCCGATCAGCTGCAGGCATTGTTCGTTGCATTCTGGGATGAAAATATGGAGATGAATCCCATATTTGCGTCATTTGTGGGCATTAATGAATACAACGACCGCTTTGCCAACAACATCGGGCCGGAGTATCTGGAAAAGTCGCTGGAGATGCAGCGGCGTTATCTGGCTGCGCTCGACGACATCGATGAATCGCAGCTGGAGGGCCAGGATTATCTGAGTTACGACATATTCCGGCGCGCACGGTTGAATGCGATCGAGGGTTTTGATTATCCCGGGTATTTGCAGCCGATGAATCAGTTTTTCAGCACACCCAACTTTTTTGCCCAGCTTGGTTCGGGCGCCAGCGTGCACCCGTTCGCAACCGTCGAGGATTATGAAGACTTCCTGGGCCGCATCGATGGCTTTGTCATCTGGATGGACCAGGCAAGCGATAACATGCGCGATGGCATGGATCAGGGTGTTGTGCGGCCGATGGTGTTGATGGAGCGCACCCTTCCACAGCTTTCGGCACATGTCGTCGAAAATGCAGAAGACAGCGTGTTCTATCGCCCGGTTACCAACATGCCTGAGGAATTCAGCGTCGAGGATAGAGAACGTCTGACGGCTGCATATGTAGATGCTATCCAGAACCAGATCGTCCCGGTGTACAGCCGCATGCACGATTTTATCCGCGATGAATATTTGCCAAAGGCGCGTGAGACCTTTGGTCAATACGATTTGCCAAACGGCAATGAGTGGTATGCGTATCTTGTGCGCCAGACAACCACCACCGATCTGACGCCAGATGCAATCCATGACATCGGTCTTGCAGAAGTCGCGCGCATCCACGAGGAAATGCGTGCCGTAATGGAACAGACCGATTTCGATGGAGATCTGAAAGACTTTTTCGAATTCATGAACACCGATGAGCAGTTCTACTTTGAAACCGAAGAAGAATTACTGACGGCCTATCGTGATTTGCGCGATGTTGTGCACCCAAAGGCTGAAAAGCTTTTCTACCGGTTTCCAGAGGCGGATTATGAAATTCGAGCGGTGGAGGCCTTCCGTGCCAAATCGGCATCGGGGGCATCCTACCGGCGCGCCAGCCCGGATGGCAGCCGACCCGGTGTTTTCTATGTGAACACCTACGATTTGTCGGCTCGCCCGGCCTGGGCAACGGAATCATTGTTCCT
>CBDUSC010000118.1:0-6002 GCA_965369735.1 uncultured bacterium | reverse complement strand
AGGGAAACATGCTTACTCCGTCGTCACCGGTTTATCGCTCATATCCAGTGCCGCGTTGACCGTGTGCCAGCACAGGCTCGCGCATTTCACCCGCGACGGGTACGCCTTGACGCCCTCCAGCGAAGCCAGCTTTCCAATACGATCGATGTCCGCGCTGCAGTTGTCATCGGTCAGCAGATCGTGGATCTCGTGAAAAAAGGCCCGTGCCTCGTCTTCTGTCTTGCCCATCAGGGCTTCGGTCATCATCGAGGCAGACGCCACGGATATGGCACAGCCGGTGCCCTCAAAACTGATATCCGAAATTCTGTCGCCATCCATATGCACATAGACTGTCAGCTTGTCACCGCACAACGGGTTAAAGCCCACCGCCTCTTTGTCGGCATTCTCGATGCGACGAAAATTACGCGGGCTCTTGTTGTGATCGATGATCACATCCTGGTACAGGTCCCTGAGATCCATCAACCGAGCACCTCTTTTACCCGGTCCAGCGCCGCAACCAGCAAGTCGATCTCTGCGGTGGTGTTGTACAAGGCGAACGAGGCGCGTGCTGTGGCGGGCACACCGAAAAAGTCCATGACCGGCATGGCACAGTGATGACCGGTGCGGATCGCAATGCCTTCGTGATCGACAATCGTGCCGAGGTCATGCGGGTGTATGCCATCGAGTACGAATGAAACCACCGAGGTTTTTTCGCTGGCCGTACCAATAATCGTCAAACCATCCACCGACGACAGTTGCCCGGTGGCATATTCCAGCAATTGATGATCATGCGCGGCGATGCGCTCCAGACCCAGGTTGCGCAGGTAATCAATGGTCGCCCCCAGACCAATGGCGCCGGCAATATTGGGTGTACCGGCTTCAAACTTTGCCGGTAGATGGTTGTACTGGATGTTTTCGAAACTCACCGCAAGGATCATTTCGCCACCACCCTGGTAGGGCGGCATTGCATCCAGCAGTGATTCCTTGCCATACAACACGCCGATACCTGTTGGGCCAAACATTTTGTGACCCGAGAAGGCATAAAAATCGGCGTCCAGATCCTGAACATCAACCGCCATGTGTGGCATCGCCTGCGCGCCGTCCAGCAACACAGGGATATTTCGCTCATGCGCCGCGGCAATAACCTGCTTGACCGGGTTGATCGTGCCAAGTGCATTCGATACATGACCCATTGCGACGATTATGGTCTTGTCGCCGATCATCCCCAGCATGGCATCGATTTCGATTTCGCCACGCTTGTTCATTGGTGCGACTTTTAGCGTCGCGCCGGTCTGATCGCAGATCATTTTCCACGGAACAATGTTCGAGTGGTGCTCCATCCAGGTGATCAGTACTTCATCACCTGGTTTCAGCTTTGATCCAGCATAGGATTGGGCGACCAGATTGATGGACTCGGTCGTGCCGCGTGTGAAAATGATTTCTTTTGTGGATGCCGCGTTGATATGGGCGCGCACAGTCTCGCGTGCAGCTTCATAGGCCTCTGTGGCTCTCTGGCTCAGCGTGTGCACGCCGCGGTGCACGTTGGCGTGATCATGACGATAGTAATGGGCGATTGCGTCGATAACTGCCGCCGGACGCTGTGCCGATGCGGCGTTGTCCAGGTACACCAGTGGTTTGCCATTGATCTCCTGGTGCAGGATCGGGAAATCTGCACGGATTGCATCCACGTCATAGCTGCCGGCCATGGTTTTTGCCGCGCTGCTCATGTTGTGAATTGCCTGATCAAATCGGCATCCGGTAGGCGGCCGATCACCGCCTGCTCAAGGCGCTGGCGTACCGACTCGATTCCAATGCGTGCCATCACGTCAGCGGCAAACGCGTATGTCAATAATCCTTTTGCCGTGTCGTGGTCGATGCCACGCGACAACAGGTAAAACAAGGCGTCTTCATCGAGCTGGCCCACGGTTGCACCGTGGCTGGCTGTGACGTCGTCGGCGTAGATTTCCAGCTCCGGTTTGGTGTCGATTTCCGCCTGACCAGAGAGCAGGAGGTTGCGGTTAGACTGCTTCGCATCGGTTTTTTGTGCATCTTGATGCACTTTCACCTTGCCGTTGAACACGGCGCGGGCACGGTCGTTGATCACACCGCGATAATCCTGCTCGCTGCGGGTATGCACTGCAATGTGTTCGACGCGTGTGTGGTTGTCGATGTGCTGGCGACCATCCAGAACATACAGTCCATTCATAACGATTTCGGCGCCCGTTTCCAGTAACTGGGTTTGCAGATCGGTGCGCGCCAGGGCGGCACCCAGGGCGATGTTATGACTGACAAAACGGCTGTCGTGTTTCTGGCGCGTGTACACCCCGCCAATATGAAAGCTTTTACGGCTTTCATCCTGCACTCTGTAGTGCTCCAGTGCCGCACCCCCGGATAGCTGAATCTGCGTCATGGCATTGCTGAGGTTTGCCGAGTCCTCGTTGCCGGCGTAATGCTCTATGACTACCGCACGGCTGTTGTTTCCGGCATTGATAATAATGCGCGGGTGCAAAACCTTATCGCTGCCGATTGAATATGACAGCAGATATATGGGTTGTGTGATACGCGCACCGGGCTCGATATCGACAACCACGCCATGGCCGCAGAACGCATCGGCCAGGGCGGCAAAGCCGTGGGCCGGGTGAAAACCATCCAGGAGAAACCGCCGGTGAAAACGCTGCGGGTTTTCATCCATCAGCACTGCCAGGTTGCTGATGGTCAGGCCATCGGGCAGTGAAGCAGTTTTGGACAGGCTGGCGCTGTAATGCCCGTTGATCAGAACCACACGCAACGAGTTATCGGCCGCCTCTTGTGTGGCCAAAGCAACATTGTCGATTTCCTGTGCCAGTTCCGGCCCGGCGAGGGCGCGTGCGGGTTCAAACTGGCGTTTTACGATGGGGCGCACATTGGTGTATTTCCATTCCTCGATACGCGCGCCCGGGAAACCTGCTTGTGCAAACCGCTCCAGCGCATCGGATCTAAAGCTGGCAATGAGGCCATCGCCGGGCAGGGCGGGAGCAAGCGCCGCGTGCGCTTCCCGGTAGCGACTAATCTCCTTTGACATCATGGCATCTGGAATCATGCGTTGGCCGCTTCCTGTATCCAGTCGTAGCCGCGATCTTCCAGCTCCAGCGCCAGCGTTTTGTCGCCGCTGCGAACAATACGTCCGTCATGCAGCACATGGACGAAATCCGGCTCGATGTAATTGAGCAGGCGCTGGTAGTGGGTAATGATGATGAATGCACGGTCATCGCTGCGCAGCGAGTTGACGCCATTGGCAACGACTTTCAATGCATCGATATCCAGACCCGAGTCGGTTTCATCCATGATGGCAAGCCGTGGCTCCAGCATGACCATTTGCAGCACTTCGTTGCGTTTTTTCTCGCCGCCGGAAAATCCTTCATTGACGCCGCGCTTGAGGAAGCTGTCCTGTATTTGCATCAGTTTCATTTTGTCGCGGATCAACGCCATGAACTCGAAGGCATCCACTTCGGGTTCGCCACGATGTTTCTTCATGGCATTCAATGCCGCTTTGAGCAAATAGGCGTTGTTGACTCCGGGGATTTCGACCGGGTACTGGAAGGCGAGAAATACACCATCGCGTGCGCGTTCTTCCGGCGCCATCGCCAACAGATCCTTGCCCTCATAACTGATGGATCCGTCGGTAACAGCGTAGTCATCGCGACCTGCAAGGATATGTGCCAGCGTGCTTTTGCCGGATCCGTTGCGGCCCATGACGGCGTGTACTTCGCCGGCGCCTACTTCAAGGTCCAGACCTTTGAGTATGGGCGTATCGCTGATGCTGGCGTGTAAATTTTTGATACTAAGCATATTGTAAATCAATTAGTTATAGTGTTTATATAAAGTAGTTAATTACCCAACGGCGCCTTCCAGGCTGACGTTGAGCAGGTTCTGGGCCTCGACCGCAAATTCCATGGGCAGCTCGTTGAAGACCGTTTTGCAAAAACCGTTGACGATCATGTTCACCGCATCCTCTTCAGAGATGCCACGCTGCAGGCAATAGAAAAGCTGGTCCTCGCCGATCTTTGATGTCGATGCTTCGTGCTCCACAATCGCGCTGGCGTTTTTGACTTCCATGTACGGGAAGGTATGCGCCCCGCACTGGTCACCCATCAACAGCGAATCGCATTGCGTAAAGTTGCGTGCGTTATCGGCGCTGGGCAAAATCTTGACCAGACCACGATAGGCATTTTGCGCGTGACCGGCGGAGATTCCTTTTGAAACGATCGTGCTTTTGGTGTCGCGACCGATATGGATCATCTTGGTGCCCGTATCGGCTTGCTGGAAATTATTGGTTACGGCAACCGAATAAAATTCGCCAACCGAGTTGTTACCGCGCAAAACGCAGCTCGGGTATTTCCAGGTGATGGCAGAACCCGTTTCAATCTGGGTCCAGGAAATCTTCGAGCGATCACCACGGCATTCACCGCGCTTGGTCACAAAGTTGTAGATTCCACCCACGCCTTTCTCGTCACCGGGGTACCAGTTTTGCACCGTCGAATACTTGATCTCGGCATCATCCAGCACCACCAGTTCGACGACCGCTGCATGCAGCTGGTTTTCGTCTCGCATCGGTGCGGTACAGCCTTCCAGGTAACTGACGTGGCTGCCTTCCTCGGCCACGATCAACGTACGCTCGAACTGGCCGGTATTGGCCGCATTAATCCGGAAATAGGTGGATAGCTCCATCGGGCAGCGCACACCCCTGGGCACGAATACAAAGGAACCATCGGTAAATACCGCCGAGTTGAGTGTGGCGAAAAAATTATCGGTATACGGCACGACCGAACCCAGGTATTGCTCGATCAGTTCCGGGTGGTTCTGTACGGCTTCCGAGAAAGAACAAAAGATCACACCGGCATCGGCCAGTTTTCCCTTGAATGTGGTGGCAACCGAAACGCTGTCAAACACGGCGTCGACGGCCACCCCGGCAAGCGCCGCACGCTCGTGCAACGGAATACCGAGCTTTTCATAGGTTTCAAGCAGTTTCGTGTCGACATCATCGATGCTCTGCGGGCCATCCTCCGGTCGCTTTGGCGCTGAGTAATACGATATCGCCTGGTAATCGATGGGCAGATGCTGGATGTGTGCCCAATCCGGCTCGCTCATGGTCAGCCAGTGTTCATACGCGCGCAGCCGCCAGTCCAGCATGAATTGCGGTTCATTCTTGATCTTCGAGATTTGGCGAACGACGTTTTCGTCAATACCGGGTGGCAGCGTGTGTGCCTCGATATCAGTGACAAAACCGTGCTTGTATTGCTGTTCGAGGCGGCTTTTGATTTCCTGGTTGCGAGATGACATATGATTTGCCCTGCCGGATCAGGAGCCAGCCTGCGGATTCCTGCCGATCAGGGTTGCGCGCAGATCGAACAGCGGTATGCGGTGCTCTGACCAGGCAGCGAGTTCCGACAAGGAAATGTCGTCAAGCGCGCGGCGGATCGCAATATTGACCTTTTGCCAGGCGCTGCTGACCTTGCAGGTCGCTTCGAATTCGCATCGGCTGTCCGCGGTGGCGCATTCGGTGATCGCAACCGGGCCTTCCAACGCGTCGATCACTTCAGCAGCCGATATCTGTTCGGGTGCGCGTGCAAGCCGGTAGCCACCCTGTACGCCACGATGCGATAGCACCAGGCCGGAGCGGGCCAGCCGTTTCAACAGTTTGCTGACCGTCGGCAGCGCAATGCCCGTACGATCGGACACATCGGAAGCGCTGCGCAGTTCATTTGCATGCCGGGCCAGGCAAGCCAGAACAACGGTGCCATAGTCGGTCAGTTTGCTCATACGCAACATAATCTGTCCTTCGAAACGCGCATTGGCCGCTTCCAGTAAAAGAGGACTATTCTAGTCCTATTTTCGCTGTGTGAAAAGCACCGCAGCAATCTGTACCCAAGTCGGCATAACCGCGTGATTTTGCTATGCTTGGCCCATCTGAAACCCGGCCCGAATATATAAACCAAAACGATACGGTGGGCCGGGATTTTTTGTATGTATACCCGGAGGGAAAC
>CBDUSC010000117.1:0-6003 GCA_965369735.1 uncultured bacterium | reverse complement strand
ATCGCCAACTTCGGATTGTGCGGTTTCAGTCACTTGCCGCCTGCGCTGCAGGCTACCACCACGGAGCTGCAGTTGGGCGGTGTTTGCTGTTTTTGCGATGCTGCGACAACCGTAATGCTGACGGTCGCCGTGTTGGAATCTGCCTTGCCATCGTTCGCACGGAAAGAAAAACTGTCGCTGCCAGGTGCATTGCCGATGTACAAAAATGCACCGGTGCTGCTGTTATGTGTCACAGACCCGAGACGCGGTCCGGTGACAATACTGTATGTGAGTTCATCGCCATCATCATCGCGAGCTTGCATGAAACCGCTGCTCAACTCATCGACAACCGCGACAATATTGCTATCTTCCGCAATCGGTGCGCGGTTGGGATTTCCGGGTAACAAAAGACCATCGCCACTGCCAGAACTGCAATGCACGACTGTTGAACCCGTAATGGCAAACCAGATTACAAGGGCAATGAGACTGCGAATTTTGCGTTTGGCCGTGGGCATCTGCACATACCAGGATCAGTGATTCGGGTACGAATCGGGAAGCTGAGTGCCCTCATTCGTTTCCGGGACCATACGCAGAGCCTGATCCCGGGCAACCGATGGCACGGTCTCCTGTTCATCCTGGTCATCGGAGCCGTCATAGGTCGCATTGTTGGGCAGCTGGTTCAGGACCAGGTGCGCCGAGCGCAATACATCATTTGTTGAATAAGCATTTTCGGACAACGGCATGGCTATGCCCATGGGCTCGCGCATCATCTGCCCCGCACGGCTCCAGTCCACCCGAAAATGAGTATCCGGATATTGACCGGATGCGTTATCGATCACGGCCGTCAGACGCTGAACGTCGGGTATCTCATCGTCTTCCAGTGCCATATGCGATTCCAGAAACAAAACACCATCCTGCCAGCCTGCGAGCACAGGCTGATTGACAATATGCACCGGCGTATTCAACGGTATGTCATCGAAAAGCAATTCTATGTCTTCCGGGTACAACCGGATGCAACCATGACTGACTCGCATACCGACGCCATAGGGCTTGTTGGTGCCATGAATAAGATAGCTTTCCATGCCCAGCCGCAATGCATACTGCCCAAGAGGGTTATCCGGCCCGGGCGGGACGACTGCCGGCAATGGATCGCCTTCTTCTGCGCGTTCCCTTCGAATGGATGCCGGGACATGCCATGCCGGATCGCGTGTCTTGCGAACCACCTTTGTACTGCCCAATGGTGTCGACCAGCCTACCCGGCCAATCCCTATCGGGTGGGTGATGACAACCGGTGCCATCGGCGGTTCTATCGGCGGATAATAAAACAGGCGCATATTGGCGAGATTGAGCACGATGCCATCGCGTGGCGCATCGGGCAGAACATGCTGCGTTGGCAAATACACAATGCTGTCCTCGCCCGGCAACCAGGGATCTATGTCCGGGTTGGCGAGCATTAGCTCGTCATAACCGAGATTGAAGCGACGCGCAATATCGGGAAAGGTGTCTTCGTACTGCGCATAAATAACCTGAAGGCGGCCGACCACCTGTTGATCGGTTTCGCCAAGGGTAAATTGGTGCATCGCGCGCGGTTCTGCGGGCTGCGAATCACGAAAGTCCCGGATCACAGGTTCATCGCTTCCGTGCCTGGCGGGTGGAGAGAGACAACCCGCAAGGATCACGGTGCCAGCCAGCAGCAAGGCCAGAAAGAATCCATTGAATACGTTGCGGGGCATCGTGGTCATTATACCTGTTGCGCAACCGGTGCTTCATGTCGCAGCCAAAAAACAGCTGTAAAAAAAACCGGCAGCTGGGTGCTGCCGGTTTCCTGTGGCGTGTGTTGGTCTTTGGACTGGTTTACCAGATTTTTACAGGGTCCTCCGGAGCGATATACATCGCATCACCCTCCTGGACCTCAAATGCCTGGTAGAACTCGGGCATATTCGAAAAAGGGCCGATCACACGGTATTCGCTGGGTGAATGCGGGTCAACATTCAGACGCCGGGTCATCTCTTCCTCGCGGTATTTGCGCCGCCAGACCTGCGCCCAGCCCATAAAAAACCGCTGGTCACCCGTGTATCCGTCGATCACCGGCGCTTCCTCGCCATTGAGTGACAGCTGATAGGCCTTGTAAGCCATGGTCAGACCAGCGAGATCGCCAATATTCTCACCCAGCGTCAGCTCGCCATTCACATGCTGATCCGGCAGCGGGCTGTAAGCGCTGAATTGCGCGACCAGCTTCGATGTCCGTGCCTTGAATTCCTCTGCGTCCTGATCGGTCCACCAGTTGCGGAGGTTCCCTTCACCATCTGACTTGCTGCCCTGGTCATCAAAGCCGTGGCTGAATTCGTGACCGATCACTGCACCGATGGCGCCATAGTTGACCGCATCATCGGCATCAACATTGAAAAACGGTGGCCGCAGGATTGCCGCCGGGAATACGATTTCGTTCATCGGTGGGTTGTAATAGGCATTGACCATCTGCGGGCTCATGAACCATTCGCCACGATCAATCGGCATGCCAAGCTTGTTGTTGTTCCGGTCATGCTCGAATTCACTGGCACGCATCGCGTTGCCAATCAGATCATCGCCGGCAATCGTCAATGCAGAGTAATCTCTCCACGCATCCGGGTATCCAATCTTTTTGGTAAAGCTTGTGAGCTTGTCCTGAGCCTCTGCTTTGGTTTCATCACTCATCCATTCGAGTTCGTCGATGGCAATTTCGAATGCCCTGGACAAATTTTCAACCATTTCATCCATACGAGTTTTTGATGCCGGGTCGAAATGGCGGTCTACGTAGAGCTTGCCGGTAATTTCACCAATGGCGCCATTGGTAGCCTCAACCGCGCGCTTCCAGCGTGGCCGGATTTCCTCGATGCCTTGCAGCGTTTGGTTGTTGAAATCGAAGCTGGCCTCCACAAAGGCATCCGGCAGGCTCGCGGCAAAACCATTCAGCAGCTTGAAGCTAAAGTAGGTTTGCCAGTCATCGATGGGCGTATCGCTCAATATCGTAGCCATACCCTGCATAAAGCTGGGCTGCCAGACAATGAACTCGGTACCCGTGTCGATACCGGTTGCCTGCAGATAAATGGCCCAGTCAAAACCCGGTGTCAGCTCATTTGCCGTATCGACCGCGAGCAAGTTATAGCGCTTGTTGCGATCACGGGTTTCAACGCGGGTCCAGTGCACTTCCGCCAACCGGGTTTCCAGCGCAAGAATCATTTCACCGGCTTCGGATCCGTTTTCCAAACCGGCAAGATCAAACATCTTTGCCACGTATTCCTGGTATTTGCCACGCACCTCGGCGTGCTGATCCTCCAGGTAATAGTTGCGATCCGGAAGACCGAGACCGCCCTGGATCATGAACGGCACATAACGCGTCGTATCTTTGGAGTCCTGATTGATGAACATCGCAAACGGGTTTGGCACCGCAATAATCTGACTGTGGCCGATATACGCGACAATGTCGTCGATTGATTCAATGGATTCGATACGGTCGAATTCCGCATTCAGCGGGTCAAGACCTCTCGCCTCGACCGCATCGGTATCCATGTATGCGTTGTAATAATCACCAACCATTTGCGAACCGCTGCCAGGTTGGGCGTCACTGACAGCCGCGGCTTCTTCGATGATTTCCTTCACCGCTAACTCGGATTCGTCAATTAGCTCATTAAACGAGCCGTAGTTGGATTTGTCCGCGGGTATTTCGGTGTTATCCAGCCAGGTACCGTTGACGTAACGATAGAAATCGTCCTGTGGACGGATATCCTGATCCATATTGGCGACATCAAAACCCGAACCCAGAACCGGCCCGGCTGATTGCGAATCATCAACGGCTGGCGCCGCCGTCTGTGTATCCTGTTCGGCACCGCCGCAAGCGGTGATGAATACAGCGCAGATGGCGTAAATTAGCGTCCTTTTCATATGAATTTTCTCTCCTGATGGACCACCGACCCAAAATCGGAGGCGCAGTATAGTGCAAATCAGGCGAACATGGGTGAAGAGACCGGTTCGACATAATGACTATTGATTCCAAAACGATATTGATTTCGGGTGGTCCAAGGTTTAGGTTCGAGTGGCTTCAGAACAAAAATGACCGACCGGAGAGCGAAATGAAACGGATGTTTGGCCGTGCTGGTACCAATCAGGGGTATCGGGCGGTAACCAGTGGCGCCATTGCCGCATTCGCATTGTTTGCGACGGCAGTGCAGGCGGAAGCGCCCGCACTGGGTTCATCCGAATCCCGCATCACCCAGCAGGAAATCGAAGCCGGGATGCCCTTGATCGATGTGCGCACAGCCGGTTTGAAGGTATTTTCGACCCCGTTCAATCTCCTCGACGGTTTTGGTGATGGCCCGATGGATCCGGAGAACCCGGGCGACTTCGGGGGGCGACCCACACTGCAGGGTAATGGAACCTTTCTCAGGGTCAACGGGCTGGATGCGCAAACCTGCCTGGAATGCCACGGGATAGTCAGTATGGACACCATACCGTTCACACCGGGTGTGGGCGGCGCGGCCGGGATCAGTTCCTCGCCCATGTTTTCGCCCAGCATCATCGATGTCGATGACTCGGCCGCCCAGGGCATGGCTGGCTTCAACGGACGCCTGATCAACCCGCCTGCCTTGTTTGGTACCGGCGGCGTACAACTGGCTGCCCAGGAGATGACCGTCCATCTGCAGGATTTGCGCCAGGTGGCTATTGATAACCCGGGCACTGTGATTCAGCTCGATACCAAGGGCGTGCACTTTGGCAGTATTACCGCGAATGCCCAGGGCGAGGTCGATACGAGCAACATCGAGGGTATCGATGATGATCTGGTCGTTCGGCCATTCGGCCGCAAGGGAGAATTCGCAACGGTCAGACAGTTCGGTGTCGGTGCCATGATGTTTCACCATGGCATGCAACCGGTCGAAGTTGTAGGAGTCGATGTCGATGATGACAACGATGGTGTGTTAAACGAAATCGGCATCGGCGAAGTATCTGCGCTGGAGATTTTCCTGACGACACAGGAGCGACCGGTAGAGCTAAGCCGTTCTAAATCGGCCAACCGCGGTTTTAAGCGATTTATTGAATTTGGCTGCAGCGGTTGCCACAAACCACAAATGCAGACCTTGCGCCCGAATCTGAAGTTCGCATTCCCTGTTATCGATACAGATCCGGATGCCAATACCTTTTATACAGTAAACCTTAGAAATCCGCCGGCCCGGCTTCCGCGCAGCCGATGGGGCGGCATCCGGACAAGAATGTTCTCCGATCTGAAACGTCATGATATGGGCGAAGCGCTGAGCGAATCGTTTGCGGATGCCGACGCCGTGCAAAATCGCGAATTCATCACAGCAAAATTATGGGGCGTGGCCGATACCTCACCCTATATGCATGATGGACGCGCACTGACCCTGGAATCAGCAATTGATATGCATGGCGGTGAAGCCCAGCAGGCGCGTGATGCGTTTGCATCTACGGGCAAGTCAAAGCAAAGGGACCTTGTGAATTTCCTAAAGACCCTCAGGAACCCATCCAGCCCGAACAGCGACGTATTGGAATAACAACCGGGCAATAACAGCAAGACCAGAAACAGTTCGATCAGATTCTTGCGCACAGCAGCGTCAGCGGCCAGCGCACAGATCGGGTCTGCGATGAATCGCCCCAGGCGCCGGCAAGCGAATCGCTGATCAGTTTCAGCGGGTCAAGTGAATTGTCCACGATGTATCGCCGGGTTGCGGACCACGTGCCGAGGTAGCCGAGAATCTGCTGCAAATCCCACTCCACGGTCATCAGAAATTCCGGGTTGGTTATTTGTGCAAACGGAAACGGTATATCTTTGTAACCATCCATCACGGCGCTGCGTTCTTCGGGCCAATAATCGCCCACTATGTCTTCGTAGTACTCCTCGACAATGGCATCGATGACGGGTTCTATTGTCGCACGCTGGTTGGACCAGACCGCTAACACCCCGCCGGGTTTGAGTAAACGGCGAACTTCCGCATAAAACGACTCGAGATCAAACCAGTGCATGGCCTGCGC
>CBDUSC010000116.1:0-6011 GCA_965369735.1 uncultured bacterium | reverse complement strand
GATGGTGAAATATTTCTCGGCCGCAGCGTCACGCAGCACAAACAGGTGTCGGATCTTACTGCCCACGCGATCGATGAAGAAGTCAGGGCTGTCATCGACCGAAATTATTCCCGCGCCAAGTCAATATTGAAAGAGAATGTCGAATTACTGCACGCAATGGCTGCCGCGTTACTCAAGTACGAGACCATCGATGAAGCGCAAATCAAGGACATCATGGAAGGCCGGGAACCGCAGCCGCCCGAAGACTGGGATGAGGATACCGGTAGCAAAAAATCGGTGAGCAAGGATGAGGCTGCCGATAAGCCAACAGACGGTAAGATCGGCGGTCCGGCCGGTCAGCATTGACCATGATATGAACACAAACGAAAACGCGGGCGAAAGCCCGCGTTTTCGTTTGGGGGTATAATTCGGAAGCCCGCGATCTGCTCAGGGGAAGCTGTAATGACTTTGATTGCTGAATTAAAAAGGCGCAATGTATTTCGCGTCGCAGCAGTCTATATTGCGATCGGCTGGTTGCTGATACAGCTCGCCGATATCCTGTTTGACGTCTTTAACTCGCCCGATTGGGTGATGCAGTCGTTTACAGCGCTGATTGCGCTGGGTTTCCCGTTCGCGGTTTTGATGGCCTGGGCATTTGAGCTGACGCCTGAAGGAATCAGGCGCGACAGCGGGTTTGGTGATGATAGCCTGCAACATCGCCAGGGCCAGCGAGACTGGATACTGATTTCGATCATCGTACTCGCTGTCGGTTTTTATGTGGCAGACCGGTTTTTGTTTGATCTGCCCTCGGCAGACGACGTGGCTGTCGCCAGCACCGGCCTGCCAAAGATTGACGTGGGGTTCGTGGACGTTTCCGAGCCCGTTCCGGGCTTTTCAAATCGGGCTGCAGTGGCCGTGCTGCCATTTGAAAACCGCTCCGGTGATTCAGAACAAGAATATTTTGCCGACGGTATCACCGACGATGTGATAACAAGCTTGCAGATTGATGGCACCGTGCCTGTGATCGCGCGGACATCGACCTATGGTTACAAAGGTACTGCTACCGATCCACGTACCATATCAGCCGATCTGGGAGTGGGGTATGTGTTGCAGGGTACGGTGCGAAAAGCGAATGATCGCGTTCGTATTACCGCACAGTTGGTCGACTCAAAGGGCCTGGAGATGTGGGCGCAGAGCTATGACCGGGATTTGGAGGATATCTTTGCAGTGCAGGATGATATTGCCCGGCATATCGTAGGTACGGTTGCACCGACTATTTTGGAAACAGAGTTGCATCGCGCATCGCGTGTGCGCACCCAGGATATGGAAGCCTGGGATTACTATCTGCAAGGATATGCGAAAACAACTACGTTTTCGGGTTATGCCGATATCTATGGTCGGCCCATCACCATGGAGAGCAATGCGGTGGCGCAGGACCTGGTCAGGAAGGCGATTGAACTCGACCCCGAGTTTGCCCTGGCTTATACACTGCTCGGCCATCTCAATGTGAATTACTCGTTGGGTCTGAGGCCCTATGTGACACAGGAGTTTGCCGACGCAAGGATGCAGGAAGCATTGACGTATTCCGCCAAGGGATATGAATTGAGCCCGTTTGCTGCATCCACATGCTCCTGCTACGCCTACATACTCATGATGACCGGTGATCTTGAGGCTGCACTGGAGCTTCAGGAAGATGGTGTCATAAATAATCCGGCGAACGCATTTGCTCACGCGGTCCTTGCCATGATCTACGAACAGTATCAACGTCACGAGGATGCGTTAAGAGAGATTCGCATCGCGACGCGTCTTAGCCCGCGCGATATGGATTTGTCTTTTTTCCGGTCCATAGAAGCGTCGAACCTGCTGGCAATAGGTGAATATCTGGAAGCAATAAATATAGCGCGTCATGCAATGCAGCTTAGCTCTCAAAATTTCGATGCCTACGTAATCATGGCTTCCGCACTGTATGCCCTGGATCGCCGGGATGATGCCAGAGAAGTCATTGCCAATCTGGAAAAAAATATTCCCGGGTTTACGCCCAAAATGTTGCGACCGGGTGTGATGCCAAAGGCACTGGAACCTGTGGTTGCGGCCATTCCGGGATCAACCAGTGATGCAAAGTATCGGGATGCCGTCCGTTTGATATTTTCCGATCTTGGCTGGCAGGAACCAGCACAAAAATCCATGACCGCGGAAGCCGCGCCGGATCAATAGCCCATTGATCCCATAATCAGTGATCCTCGACTGCAATGGTAAGTCTGTTGACCTGAGTACGCCTGTAGTCATGGGTGTGCTCAATGTCACTCCGGATTCATTTTCCGATGGCGGACGGTTTGTCGACGTCAGATCCGCTATTGCCCACGCTCACCAGATGGTGGAAGAGGGCGCCGCAATTATCGACATCGGCGGAGAATCCACGCGACCGGGAGCAGCGCCAGTCAGTGCTGACGAAGAACTGGAAAGAATAATCCCGGTTATCGAAGCACTTGTATCGGATATATCCGTTCCGCTGTCTGTTGACACCAGCAAACCCGATGTCATGACCGCCGCAGTTGCCGCAGGTGCCGGGATGATCAACGATGTCTGCGCACTGCACCAGGACGGTGCACTCGATGCCGCCAGCGCATGCAAGGTTCCCGTGTGTGTCATGCACATGCAGGGCGAGCCGCGCAGTATGCAGGAAAACCCGCAATACGTTGATGTGGTCGACGAGGTCACAACTTTTCTGAAAGACCGGGCCGGTCAGTGCAAGCAAGCGGGTATCGAAAACGTGGTAATCGACCCCGGGTTCGGGTTTGGCAAATCGCTGCAGCATAATCTTGAACTGATGAAGAATTTGCCGGATCTGGTTGCGACCGGTTACCCGGTTATGGTGGGTGTATCGAGAAAATCGATGTTTGGCCAGATGCTGGCCAGACCGGCGGAACAACGCCTGGCTGCAAGCGTGGCCTGTGCGGGTTTGGCAGCATGGCTGGGCGCGCGCATAATCAGGGCTCACGATGTTGCACAAAGCTGTGACGCGATTCGTGTGTGTTATGCGGCCAGCCGTGGTAAAAGTTTCAGGCTGTAGCGACAGCGGAAGAAATATGAGCAGAAAATACTTTGGAACCGATGGTGTAAGGGGTCGGGTCGGCAAGGAACCGATGACCGTCGATTTTGCCTTGAAACTCGCCAGTGCGGCTGCGCGAGAGTTGCTTGCCGATGGCGGTACCGTTGTGATCGGCAAGGACACGCGGGTATCGGGCTATATGTTTGAGTCGGCGCTCGAAGCGGGTTTTGTCGCAGCGGGCGCAAACGTATTGCTGCTCGGTCCATTGCCAACACCGGGGATCGCCCAACTGACACGCCAGTTCAATGCGGATCTGGGGGTGGTGATCAGCGCCTCGCATAACGCGTATTTCGACAACGGCATAAAGTTTTTCAACTCCACCGGCGGCAAACTATCAGATGAATGTGAACACCGGATCGAAGCTGCGCTGGAGCAAAATGTCATAACCCGGGACCCCATGCATCTTGGAAAGGCAGAACATATTGCAACGGCGCGTACCCGTTACCAGGAGTTCTGTAAATCGTCTATTCCGGATGATATAGATCTCAACGGGTTGAAAATCGTTATCGACTGCGCGCATGGTGCGGGATACAAGGTGGCACCGCGAGTGCTTGCCGATCTGGGGGCGGAGATTATCCCCATTGGTTGTTCGCCAAACGGGCGCAATATCAATGATGGATGCGGATCGACGCACCCCGAGTTGTTGCAGACGACCGTCACCGGGGTCGGTGCCGACATCGGTATTGCCCTGGATGGCGATGGCGACCGGGTCGTTATGGTCGATGCCAGCGGCCAGATCGTCGATGGCGACCAGATTCTGTACATCATCGCGACTGCGCGCCATGCGGCGGGCGAACTCAACGGGCCTGTGATCGGCACGGTGATGAGCAACCTGGGTCTGGAACTGGCGCTGAGGGAAAAAGGCATTGCGTTCTCGCGCGCAAAAGTTGGGGACCGCTATGTCATGGAACAGCTTCGCGAGCAAGAGGGCACGCTGGGCGGTGAAACATCGGGTCATATTATTTGCCTGGATCGCACCACGACCGGTGACGGACTGGTCAGTGCATTGCAGGTTTTGTCGGTGATCAAACAAAGCGAACGGACACTGGCCCAGCTGGCTGCCGGAATGCCGCATTACCCGCAAACCATGATCAATGTCGAAATCGCCAAACGCGTGGATCTCGATTCCTGCGATGCTGTTCAGGCGGCTGTTTCAGAGGTTGAGGCACAGCTAAAGGATCGCGGCAGGGTAGTCTTGCGGCCATCCGGCACGGAGCCGGTCATACGGGTCATGGTCGAGGGTGAGGACCAACCGCTGGTGGCAACGCTGGCCGAGAAAATCGCAGATGCCGTGCGCGCTGCAGCAAGCTGAATCTATCCTGATCCGCCTGAACTGGCCGGGATTTCACATTGATTTCGGGCGATTTCGCCTGTAAGCTTCGCGCGCTATTTTACCCCCCGGATAACCGATACCCGAATGGAGAATTCAATGCGGCGTCCTTTGGTTGCTGGCAACTGGAAAATGCATGGATCAGCCAGGCAAAACGAAGAGCTTGTCTCCGGGCTGATCGACAGCCTCGATGACGGCCTGACCGCCGAAGTGCTGGTTTGCCCGGCCTTTGTGCATCTGCGGGATATCGGGCGTCAATTGAATGGATCGGGCATCGAGCTGGGCGCGCAGTCGTTGTGCGCGGAAGAACCCGGCGCTTATACCGGTGAGGTTTGTGGCGCGATGCTAAAGGATATCGGCTGCAAATACGCGATTGTGGGGCACTCCGAGCGGCGCGCCCTGTATCAGGAGGATGACTCACTGGTAGCACGGAAATTCGTTGCGGCGCAGCGCGAAGGGCTGGTACCAATACTGTGTGTCGGCGAGACCCTGGATGAGCGTGAAGCCGGGAATACAACGGATGTCGTGGGCAGACAGCTCGATGCCGTGATGGATGTAGCGGGGGTTGAGGCACTGGCTAATGCAGTTCTGGCGTATGAGCCGGTCTGGGCCATCGGCACCGGTAAAACCGCTTCACCGGACCAGGCGCAGGAAGTGCATGCATTTATCCGCGGCAGGGTCGCCGGCCGGGATGCTAAAATCGCCGATTCGATACGCATTCTTTACGGTGGCAGTGTCAAAGCGGCAAATGCGGCCGAATTGTTCGGCAGGGATGATGTCGACGGAGGCCTGGTTGGCGGCGCTTCGCTACAAGCAGAAGAATTCGCCGGAATTTGCAAGGCCGCGGGTTAATCAGGCAAATCACATATAAGGTTTCACAGGGATGATGGTTCAAACAGCTACTTTGATGGTTCACGTTTTTCTGGCCATAGGCATAATCGGTCTTGTGCTGCTGCAACGGGGCAAGGGTGCGGATGCAGGTACCGCATTTGGAGCCGGCGCATCGGGCACGGTATTCGGCGCACGCGGTGCGGCGAATTTCCTGTCGCGCACAACAGCCGTTTTTGCCGCATTGTTCTTCGCAACCAGTCTGAGTCTTGCCTGGCTCGGTAGCCAGCGAACCGCACCGACCAGCCTGCTCGATCAACCCCAGGCGGTGGAAGAATCCCTGGACGATGCTACATCGACGGGTGCTGCAAACGATGGGGAGTTACCGGAGTTTCCGTCAATCGATCCAATAGCGGACGATCCGGGCGCTGACGATTTGCCGGCTATTGACCCGGTTACCAATGACGCAGCTACTGGCGACGGAGAATCCGAAACCGGCGAAGACTGATTCGCTGTCTCAATATGCCGATGGGGTGGAATTGGTAGACACGCTATCTTGAGGGGGTAGTGGCGTAAGCCGTCCCGGTTCGAGTCCGGGCATCGGCACCATACAAATAAAACGGCGCATCATGCGCCGTTTTTTGTGCCTTGACGATGATGTTGAAATCAATCGCTTGAACCGGGGCAGCAGCAGGATAAGCTGCTAGAATTGATTCATGAGCGCACGAGTAAATACGTTTGTCCGCAACTGTTGCGTTCATAAAT
>CBDUSC010000115.1:0-6050 GCA_965369735.1 uncultured bacterium | reverse complement strand
GTCTCATCCGTTAATGGCTGATGCCAAACTAATTCCGGTCACCATCGGCGATGCCGGTATCGCTGCTCAATGCAATCGGATCACCCTGCAAAACCCGCTGGCCAACCATCACCATGGCACTGGAGAAACTCAAATGCAGATAGCGCCCAACGCTGCCGTCATCATGCCGGATGGATATGTAGTTTGCTTGCCCACCGGTTCGGTTGCCGTCGGCGAAGCGCATGACTACGGAAGTAATCTCTCCGCTGCGCGCGGCCAATGCGACTGTGCCGATCGGCATTTGGAAATCATATGAATATCGATGGTCGCCACAGGGGCGGCCCGATGCAAAACACTCCAGCTGGTGGGTGAACCTGCCGCAGTTGCCCTGGCCCAGCGGATAGGTCATTCCCACCTGAAACGGCAATACATACTCCGAGGTTTTCGCGCGCGGGTAGTCGGCAAAAAAACACCCGGGTGTGCGACCGATGTCATCACCATTTTGCGCACCTGAGCCACCGGGGCCACCAGATCCACCGCCGCCCCCGCAGCTGGCAATCAGCAGGGTGGCTACAGAGAAAAACAAAGGACCAGATCGCAACGGTTCATCCTCCAACTGGTTTATGAGCTGCAAAACAATACGGCCCCGGATATCACTTAACAATACTTTTGCTCAAAGTACTATATGTTGATACTTTAGAGTCGCGCCGGAGAATCAGGGCCAAAGCCATGCCTGGCGCGGCTTACTGCGTTTTTTTATCGGCTCTTCGCTAACGGTTTGCATCTAATTGGAAGTGCTGGTAACCTAAACCTGAATTCATATTTAGGTTTTTGAATGCCAGACGAATCCTTAAAACACCCACCGCGCCAGGCGCGCTCCGAGGCGAAACTGGATGCATTGATGAACGCGGTAGAAATACTTTTGCGCGAGAAACCATACAACGATGTATCGGTGTCCGAGCTGGCCGCCGAAGCGGGGGTCTCGCCGGCTTATCTGTATACACGGTTCGAAAACAAACAAGCGTTGATGGATTACGTTGTGGGCCGGTTTCTAGCCGAACAAAAGGTGCGCGCCGCTGGCTTGCTCGAACCCGATCGGTGGCGCGGCGTGGGTCTCAAAGATCGACTTGCTCGATTGGCAAACCAGTTTAGCGCCGCCGCGAAAACCCGCCCAGGAATTTTGCGTGCGTTGTCAGTGATGTCGGCTTCACTCGATACAGACAATTCATGGCTCGATGCAGCCCCCGGCGGACAACTTCGTGACTGGTTGCTGGAGTGCCGTGATGAAATTGCACACCCGGATCCGGAGGCTGCGGTGACATTTGTACTTCAAATGTTTGCTTTGGGTTTTCAGGCAACCCCTACCCTTTCGCAAAATCATCCCGCAAGGAATTTGCCTGGCCGCGAACTCGTCCACATGGCACACCTCTACCTCACGAGTAATACCGCATCGGAAAACATCGATATTGGAGGGTTTGGTCTTGAATAGCATTGATCCGCTTGCGCCTGACCATACCCACGGCAAAATTCAGTGGCGATACGCCCTGGAAGGGCTTGCTGTTGCCAGTTTCCTCATCGGGTTGTTCACATTTTTCCGCAGCAATATTACCGAGGGTTTTATCGCCGGGTACCGCGGTGAACTCGCGTTGCTGATCAGTGTTTTGCTGGCGACTGCGTTGTTGCGGTTCAATGGCGAACGCTGGAGAGACCTGGGTCTTGCCCGGCCCATGAACCTGAAACTCCTGCCGTCGCAAACTGGCACCGTAATGTTCATGGCCTATGCGGCAGCGATACTGGTGACGGCTGTACTTTTACCTTTGCTCGGCCTGGAAAGTCCATCGCAGGAACAACACAGCGGTGTGACCGGCAACATTTCCGAATACCTGGTGCACGTCACCGTGATCACCTGGGGTACTGCTGCGTTCCTCGAGGAAATGGCTTTCCGCGCTTTTCTAATTCACCGCTTTGCCGCAGCATTGGGTAATACGCGTGTCGCGGTCATTATCGCGGTGTTGATACAAGGCACTTTGTTTGGACTTGCGCATCCGGGCCAGGGCCCCGGCGGCATGCTGATGACCGGTGCTATCGGCCTGGTATTTGGCGCTCTTTATGTCCGCTACAACCGAAACCTCTGGCCACTGATCCTTGCCCATGGCCTGATGGATACGATCGGATTCACGGCAATCTTTTTTGGTGCAACACTATGAACCACCGTAAACACGCGCTGATCGACGTTCTTGCCGCAATCTCCGGCTTTGTTGTCGTCGTGAGTGCATTGAGATTCCTGTCTGTCCCCGGGGCCGGTGCTGTCACTGTTGTCCTGATGACGGCCGTCGTAACCTGGCTGATGCATCGTCGTGGTATTGGCTGGACAGACATCGGCCTGGTACGTCCAAAATCATTATGGCGTGCGGCACTGTGGGTCGTCGGCATTTATCTGACCACCGCTATTGTTGTCGGTCTTGGCGTCAACCCGCTTGCAAATTATCTGGGGCTTGCGAAACTCGATACATCAGCTTTCGCCAGCATCAAGGGCAACCTCAATATTTATCTTATATATCTGATCCCAATCAGTTGGGGTGCCGCTGCATTTGGTGAGGAAATGTTGTTCCGTGGCTTTTTGTCGCGACGGTTTCTTACATTGTTTGGTGACACCGGGTCTGCAATTTTTCTTGCAGTGATATTGCAGGCGGTGCTATTTGGCCTGGGGCATATTTATCTCGGAACCCGGGGCGTGATCACGGCGATGACGGTTGGCCTGATCATGGGCATGTATTATTTCCTGAACAAGCGCAACCTGTGGCCGCTGATCATCTCTCATGGCCTGATCGATAGTATCGGCATGACGGTGCTGTATCTTGGATACGAATTACCGTAAACCACAAAAACTCGCAGCTCAGATCGTGAGGGTCAACTTGCCGAAGTGTTCACCCTCATCGATATCGCGGATCGCGCTGGCAGCGTCATCGAACGCGTAGTTGCGATCGATCACCGGCGTGATCCGGTGTTTTTCAACAAAGCGCATCATGCCTTCACAATCGCTGCGATTGCCGACACTGATGCCGTGGACGTGGGCATTTGTCATGATCAGATCGTAGACGAGAATGTCCATCTTCGCGCCGGTCAGCGCACCGATAACCGGAATATGCCCACCGCGGCGAACGGCCCTGAATGACTCGCCGAGCGTATTCGTCCCGCCGACTTCAACGACGATATCGACACCACGACCACCGGTCAGATCTTTCGCCGCCAGACCCCAGTCCGGCGTCTCGCTGTAGTTGATCAGGTGATCTGCGCCCAAAGCCTGGGCGCGCTCAAGCTTCTCGGAGCTGCTCGACGTCACTATGACTTGCCCGCCGAGCGCCTTTGCAAATTGCAACGCGAATATCGACACGCCTCCGGTGCCGAGTACGAGCACGGTATTACCGGGTTGTATGTTGGATGTCGTAACCAGCGCGCTCCAGGCCGTAAGGCCTGCACACGGAAAGCACGCGGCCTGCTCGTCTGTCAGGTGCGGAGCAAATGTCACCACGCCCTGTTCATCAAAGACGCCAAACTCGCGCAGGCAGCCGTCGGCTTCGAGGCCTGTCGATATGGCGCGTTCGTCGCCAAGCGCGTCACCGGACATCCAGCGCGGAAAAAACAATGGTGACACGCGATCACCAACGACGAGATTCGTGACATGGTCGCCAACCGCCACGATCTCGCCGGCACCGTCCGACAATGGCACGATAGGCAGATCATCTGGAGGCGCGAACTGCCCCGCACAAATCATGAAATCACGATAATTGATCGACGCGGCACTCAGTTTGACCAGCACCTGGCCGGATCCGGGCACCGGATCGTCGATGCTGACCTGGCGCAACTTATCGATGCCAAATTCCCGGAGATCGAATGCTTTCATCACGGTAACCCCTTGACCTGGAAAGGACAGGAGAAACCATCATCACCAACGAGTCAAGCAGGGCTTTGCGCTTTTAGTCCCCGTCCAGCACCCCGTCGCGGTCGCGATCGATGCCCATGCGCTGGCCTGATCCCCATGGCGTACAGGTAAAGGTCAACGGCTGATCAGGTACCTGCGCCAATGCTTCGAGCTCGGCACGGGTCAGTACTGCTTCGTTGCCGCGATCGCTGATAAACATGCCGGCGTCATCCATCAACCAGCCACGTTGCTCGCCACTGATCACAGCTTTTGCAATCAGATCACACTCGGGTATGGGATTTGTGACCAGTGCGCGTTCAATGAGTAAATCGATTCGAGACGCGGCTTCTGCGGCATTGTCATCGCGAAGCGTCACCTGCTGGCCGGTAATGGGTGGTGACTCTGTCGGGAATACATAGAAGAAATCGCGCATTTGTAACAGAACATCCTGCGGCATGCCCAGATCAGCAATAATAAAGTTCGATGATGTGGCACCGTTATGATTAAAGCTGAATCCCCGCACCTGTGCGCGCCGATCTGGCGGTGTCTGGAACCCGAAACCAAACATACCGACTTTCTGGTATTGATCGCGGAAATGCGGGATTTTCATGTTGCGCTCGCCCGCTTGCGAGTTATCCGACATCAATCCCTTGGTACCAAATATCCCGGCCCCAGGGCTCACCGGATGACAATCCACGCATACTTCCAGTTGCCCGGTCTGAACGCGAACAATACCCGCATTGTAGTGTGCCTTGCCCGCTGCTTGTGACTCTGTCAGCGAGTTATCGAGATTGCGTAAAGGATTTGGCGGATAAGTCAGCTGCATCGAAAAATCCGTGAACTTTTGCATATCGGCATCGCTGATCTCGGAATCGCGACCCCCCAGCGCTACAAAGGCTTCGTTGAATTCCTTGAACGAGGTTTCCTCCAGCGTCTCACCAGGCAGGCGATCATTGCCGGTACGATCAGCACGCCAGTGCATGGGTCCATGACGGATCAGGCCGCGCATGGATTGCGTCGTCATCGGCCCCTTCATGGGGTGGAACTGAAACGGTGAGGCAGGGGCTGAGATAAAGGTGTTTGGGATTGGCTTCACGACGCCATCGGGATCACCAAGATCCCAGGCAAGCGCATCGGTATTGCCGAATACATGACAAGTCCCGCAGGAATCGTTGCCGTTGCCGGAGGTGCTCCTTGCGTCATACAAAAACGGTCGGCCATCGACCACCGATGCAGGTTCCGGGTTGAACATCTGCAGGTGACCGGTTTCGGTTTTTGCATCGAGATCGATGATGGAGATGCCGTTGTCAAAACGGGTCATCACAAATCCACGATTGCTTGATTCATCCAGCACGATGCCACTGGCGCCACCGGCGCTTAACTCGATCTGGTTGTTGCGATCGGGCTGGAAGCTGTCGTTTGAGAGCTCGGCGGTATCAAACACACCCACCTTGGATGAACCAAAAGCAGTAACAAAAAGCGTGCTGCCATCGCCGCTTACCGCCATCCCCAAGGGCATGGACAAGCTGGTATCGCGTTCTTCCTGGGTGCCGTTCACACGTGTGAAATCAATATGCTTGTTCAGATTACGTGGATTTGGAATGCCGTTTTCAATGACCGTAATTCGATGATCGGCGAGATGGCCGCGCACGGTAGTCGCCCCTTGCCCTGTACCGGCAAAGCGCACATCGTTACGCGCATCGGTATTCGAGACATAGATGTCACCGTTTACCGGGTTGACCGCCATGTTGAACAAGGTAGTGCCGACATGGCTGACACGGCTTAGCTCCCTGGGTGGATCCACGGTCGCATCGATCTCGAAGACATCGAAATCGGGCAACGTAAATGGCACAAAGCCATTGAATGCCTGGCCCTGCTCGTCCACCCAGTTGACGCCATCAAAGCGCACAATCAAACCAGTATTGGGTTGTGGCACGCCATCTGCGCTTTCTAGCGGCGGCACTTTGCTGTGATTGGATGGCGGTATGGATGTGGTTTGATTACCGCTGAAGAAAATTGCAGCGTACACCCGCGAGCCATCGGCATTTGTCGCCAGCGCCCGTGGCCGGTCGCCAAACAATGTGAGTATATCGACCGCCGTGCCGCCGGTTGCACCGGTGGCGTTGCTGTCGAACACCCAAACATCGGC
>CBDUSC010000114.1:0-6055 GCA_965369735.1 uncultured bacterium | reverse complement strand
CGGTGTTTCCAAGGCGCGATCCGATGCGCTCGATGACAGCAGCGATCGAGTCGGGGCTGAACAGGCTGGGCGTACCCCCGCCAAAAAAAACCGAAACGATTTCACGTGTTGCGGTTTTTGCCAGTTCAGCATCGAGATCCGCCAGCAATGCCGCAAGATATTCGGCCTCCGGCAATGCGCCCCGCAGCGCATGCGAATTGAAATCGCAATACGGGCACTTGGCCACGCACCATGGCATATGCACATAGAGCGACAGCGGAGGTGTAGCCACGGCCGGGGAGCCGGTCATCAAAGCAACCTTTGTTTTAGTGCCGCCAGTGCTTGTGCGCGATGGCTGATGCAATTTTTTTCCTCCGGCGTCAGCTCTGCCGAGTGGCGGCCATCACCGAGAACGAACAACGGATCATATCCAAAGCCATTATCGCCGCGTTCGGAAAATGCGATGCGTCCCTCCCAGGTTCCCTGGCACACAACCGGTACGGGATCTTCAGCATGCCGCAGCATGACCATCAGGCATTGAAACCGCGCGGTTCTTTTTGGCTCCTCGATATCCTCAAGATCCGACAACAACCGGGCGTTATTGTCCGCATCACTGCGGCCCGGCCCTGCGAATCGCGCCGAGAAAATACCCGGCGCTCCACCCAGCGCGTCAACCTCCAACCCCGAGTCATCCGCAATTGCAGGTAACCCGGTATGCCGGGCCGCATTACGCGCCTTGATGATCGCGTTTTCTACAAAGCTGAGACCCGTTTCCTCGATATCGGGCACATCAAACTGGCTTTGCGGCAAAATCTCATACCCGGTCTCTGCCAGTATGTGCTGCATTTCGCGCAGCTTGCCCGGGTTACCGGTGGCAAGCACGATTCTTTTTTTGTTCATGGATCTGGTGCACGCCCGGTCACGGCCTGCTGATCAGTGTGGCGCGCCCGCAAGCGTACTGCGTTGCAATTCAATCAGGTCCGATATGCCCTTTTGCGCAAGAGCCAGCATTTTGTCCAACTCATCACGTCGGAACGCATGGCCTTCGGCGGTTCCCTGCACTTCAACAAAAGCGCCCGCATCATTCATGACAATATTCATATCGGTCTCCGCCTCGCTGTCCTCTTCATAGTCCAGATCGAGCAAGGATTCGCCGCGGAATATTCCAACCGATATGGCGGCAACCTGTCCGTGCAAGGGGTTTTTCTTGATACCACGGTTGACCATGAGCCAATCCATCGCATCGGCCAATGCAACATATCCGCCAGTAATAGACGCGGTGCGGGTACCGCCATCTGCCTGCAGAACATCGCAGTCTATGGTTACGGTTCGTTCGCCCAGTGCTTCCAGATCCATGACCGCGCGTAGCGATCGACCGATCAAACGCTGGATCTCCAGTGTGCGCCCCTGCTGTTTGCCACGCGAAGCCTCACGCTGGACCCGGCTGTGCGTGGAGCGCGGCAACAAACCGTATTCCGCGGTAACCCAGCCTTGACCGCTGCCTTTCAGGAACCCCGGAACCCGGTCTTCCACGGAGGCGGTGCACAGCACGCGTGTATCGCCGAATTCAACCAGCACCGATCCTTCCGCATGACGGGTGTATTCGCGTGTAAATGATACCGATCGCATTTGATCGGCGTCGCGACCACTGGGACGCATAGAGACTCCTGTATTTGTGGGCGAAGAACTGCCGCTCCGCTTTTGCTGCGTGCAGTCTACTCTTTCCAGACGGCTACAGCGGCAGTCGTATTGTCACCGTACGGCGATTGTTCCTTTATGGAATCGGAGGCCATCGCTTTCAAACTGGCATTGAGACCGCGTTTGTCGCGACTCAGCAATTTCCCGGGTTCAAGTTCTTCAAGACCTGCCCAGAAACCATCGCTGCAGACCAGAATGGCATCTTCATCCACCAGTTTTTTCGAGTTCGTCACGGTCATTTCCGGCAGTGCTGCGTCACCACCGAGACAGCACTCCACATAGTTACGCATGGGATGGTTGTAGGCTTCTTCCTCGGTGATCAGGCCCTCCTGCAACAGGAGTTCTACATGACTGTGATCGCGAGTCCGATCGATCACCTTTGATTTGCGCAGATGGTATATACGGCTGTCGCCCACATGTGCCCAGAACATCTTGTTGTCCTGGATCAGGCAAACCGCACAAGTCGCCCGCGGCCGCGAGTCTATATTCATTTTTTTCCCCAGCTCGACGACAGCGTCATGCGCTTTGCCGATGGTCAGGTGCAAAAAACCCTGTGGGTCGAATATGGGGTGGGGCGTTTCCTTGAATGATTCGACAATCACGTTGACCGCGATTTCTGCCGCTTTCGCTCCGTTCGCGTGGCCGCCCATGCCATCGATGACGACTAGAATCGCGGCATCATCCGCGCTGCATATTGCAACCCTGTCCTGATTTTCATCCCGGTCACCCAGGAGACTGAGTTCGGCAGTATCTAGTTGCAAACCGTAATCTCCGGTTTTGTCATCTGTTCTGCTAGAATTCGCGCTTTTCGGCGCTCTGCCCGACTAATTTGTCCGCGATATTTTGACATAATAGCTGTGCATCAACCGCCCTGGTGCAAGCGCTTTGGCGATTGTAAACAGGGATTGGCCCAAATCGAAACATTATCGTACCCCGGCGGCATCATTCTGGGGTCGAAACAGAGAACAAGAAGCACCAACATGATCAAAAGCATGACAGGATACGCGCGCTGTGAGCGAACCGTGGACTGGGGTACGTTGACCTGGGAAATCCGCTCAGTAAATCACCGGTACCTGGACCCCGGTTTTCGCCTGCCCGAGGATTTCAGGGTGCTCGAGCACAAATTACGGGTTGTTTTGTCCGAGTGTATCGGGCGTGGCAAGGTCGATTGCAATCTGCGCCTGCAGCGTAACCAGGCGGTTGCGGCCAGAATCGAGCTCAATACTCCGTTGCTGGAATCACTGGAAACGGCGGCGCGTCAGGTTGCAGCGCGTCTCGATGATGCCGACGAGATCAACCCGGTAGACCTGCTGCGATGGCCGGGCGTGGTCCGGGAACCCGAGCCCGATACGGAGCCCATGCATCAAATGGCCCTGGAATTATTCCAGCGGGCACTGGACGAATTGGGCGCGGCCCGTGAGCGCGAGGGCGCACGTATTCATGACATGATCGCGCAACGATGCGAGGAAATAAGCCAACGGGTAGCTGATGTCCGGGTATCCATCCCGGAAATTCTCGATCGACTTCGAAATCGCATCGCGGAGCGGGTCGGGCAACTGAATATCGAAATCAACCCGGAACGGCTGGAACAGGAAATTGCAATACTTGCGCAAAAAATGGATGTTGCGGAGGAGCTGGATCGTCTGGACGCACATATCGAAGAAGTGCTATCGGTAATGGATCGCAAAGAACCGGTTGGTCGACGCCTGGATTTCCTGATGCAGGAACTCAACCGCGAAGCCAACACATTGTCATCCAAATCGCAGGACACATCGACAACCCGGCACGCGGTAGACATCAAGGTTTTTATCGAGCAACTGCGAGAGCAGATTCAGAATATTGAATAACCATATGACAGGCGACAATGGCAACAACAAGGTCCAAAGCAGGCTATTTGTCATTGCCGCACCGTCGGGTGCGGGCAAGACGAGCATCGTAAAAGCACTGCTCGACCGCGATCCAGGTGTTCGTTTTTCGATCTCCTATACCACGCGCAAAAAACGCGACAAAGAAAATGACGGTGTTGATTACAATTTTGTCGACAAGTCAGAATTTCTGGACAAGGCTGAAGCGGGCGATTTTCTTGAGCATGCGCAGGTTTTCGATCATTACTATGCAACCGGTCGGGCCGAGGTGCAGAAGCTTCTGGACGATGATCATAACGTGTTGCTGGAGATCGACTGGCAGGGCGCCCGGCAGGTCAGGGAGGCGATGCCCGAAGCGGTGACAGTGTTCATATTGCCGCCCACCGTGGATGAGCTCGAGCGCAGGTTGCGCAGCCGTAGCACAGACAACGATGAAGTCATCGCCCGTCGCCTGCGGGACTCGCTGTCTGATCTCAGCCACTGGGAAGAATTCGACTATGTCATCGTCAACGATGATTTCGACACAGCGGTCGATCACATGCAGGCAATCATTCGCCGCGATGCTGCTGAACACAGCAGCGAAAACGCCGGTATCAGGGCTTTTGCGGCCAGCTTGCTCGATTAATATTGGTGACGAATCCCGTTTTTAAGGTAAACTGGTAGTTTCCGCCGGCGCTTTCCGCCGGTCCTCAAGGAGTTTTCATGGCACGGATTACGGTAGAAGATTGCGTAAGCAAAGTTGACAATATTTTTGATCTCGTCCTGCTGGCCGCGCGACGCGCCCGCAGACTGGCCAATGGCGCCGAAGCGTTTATCGAATGGGAAAACGACAAGCCTACGGTCGTGGCACTGCGCGAAATCGCGGAAGGCCATATCACCCCCGAGATCATGGACGAACTCGAAGCACCCAAGGTCGAGGATATGGAGGCAGAGCTGAGTGCTGAAGACATCGCTCCGCCGCCCACGATCATGCGAGTCTGATCCCTACCCAGAGACTACAGCCTATGGATTACGCCGCTACCATCTTGGGCAGATTGCCAAAAGGTAAGCGGGCGATAGGACTGAACCACCTGCTGGCCCAGATCGAGGGCTATATGAACGATGAGCAGGTGGAGCAAATAAAAAATGCTTACGAGTTTGGCGCTGAAGCCCACGCGGGGCAAAAGCGCCTGACCGGCGAGCCCTATATTACACACCCGGTGGCGGTCGCATCCATTCTGGCGGATCTGCATCTAGATCCACAGACAATCATGGCCGCGCTGCTGCACGACGTCATCGAAGACACGCCCAGGGCAAAGGATGAAATTGCCGAACAGTTTGGTGATGAAGTAGCCACACTGGTCGATGGCGTCAGCAAGCTGGATCAACTCTCGTTTCGAAGCAAGGAAGAAGCGCAGGCCGAAAGCTTTCGCAAAATGATACTCGCGATGACCGGGGACATACGGGTCATCATGGTAAAGCTGGCGGATCGAACACATAACATGCGTACGCTCGGCGTCATGCCCAGCAAAAAGCGTCGGCGCATTGCCCGCGAGACCCTCGATATTTATGCGCCTATCTCCAACCGGCTTGGCATGAATAACGTACGGCTGGAGCTGGAAGACCTGGGATTTCGATCGCTGTACCCGTTTCGATACAAGGTCATTGAACGCACGCTGAAAAAAGCGACTGGAAATCAAAAACAGCTGGTCAAAAAGATCACAACCGTGCTTGAGGAAGCATTGTCCAAACTGGGCATACCGGCGACGGTTCACGGGCGCGAAAAACATATCTACAGCATTTACAAAAAAATGCTCAAAAAAGGCAGATCGCTGGCCGAAATTGTCGACGTGTACGGATTCCGGATAGTCGTTGACGACGTCGATACCTGTTACCGGGCACTTGGGCTTGTGCACAAACTGTATAAACCGATGCCGGGGCGATTCAAGGACTACATCGCCATCCCCCGGGTGAATGGTTACCAGTCATTGCACACAACCTTGTTTGGTCCTAACGGTATTCCCGTCGAAGCCCAGATTCGCACCGTTGAAATGGACCAGGTGGCAGAGTCCGGTATTGCAGCACATTGGCAGTACAAAAGTGGCGATGGGAGTACCGCGCCACAGGCAAGGGCGCGGGAGTGGCTGACCGGTTTGATGGAGCTGGAAGCAGGTTCGAGCTCCGAAGAGCTGCTCGAGACGGTCAAGGTCGATCTGTTCCCCGACAAGGTTTATGTATTCACACCACGCGGCGACATCCTGCGGTTGCCAAGAGGTGCGACCGCTGTCGATTTTGGCTACGCCGTGCATACGGATATAGGCGATCGTACAGTGGCTGCAAAAATCAATCGCCGGCTTGTGCCTTTGCGTACACCGCTGCAGAACGGTCAGACCGTGGAAATCATCACCGCGAAGGGCGCGCATCCAAACCCCGCCTGGGTCAATTTTGTTGCTACCGCCAAAGCTCGTAATGCAATACGGCAGTACCTGAAAAATCTGCGCCGCGGTGAGGCGGCCGAACTCGGCAAGCGCCTG
>CBDUSC010000113.1:0-6061 GCA_965369735.1 uncultured bacterium | reverse complement strand
CGGCGACAAAAGACCCAGCCCTCGACCATATCGGGGTGAATAATGGTCGTCTCTTCAACCGGGAAATAGCCCTGGTTGACCGAGCCCTGGCGTTTGGCCAGATATTTTTCGCGCGCGGCGTCATCGAGGGATGCAAAAAAATCGACAATGTATTGCGGCATGGATTCATAAAGAGCGGTATCAACACCGTGGCCGGTCAGGATCGCAAAACCGATGTCTTCCATTGCAGCACCCAGGTCATTGGCAAATTGCTCTTTTCCTTCGTCCCCGCCATCAAAAAACAAGCTCATATCACAGGTCTTGATCTCGAACTCTTCGTCAAATTCCTCGCGCCCATCCATTTCGGATAACTGGTAGGACTGCGGTTTTTTGACCTGGTCGTAGCGGCTGAAATCCTGGTTCAGCGCGCGGATGCCTGTCTGTTTGTCGGGGGTGTTTCTGTCTTTGTCGCCCATGCGCTTACTCCAGAAAACTCACACTCATTACGCTGACGATGTAACCGGCCAGTACGGCTATCAAAACGCCAGGGACGACAAAACGCAACCAGTTGTACATGAACTTACTGAAAATCGTTTCGCGATCCGCAAATATCTGCCGGATGGTTGCTTTGCGCCCCAGGCCCCATGTCATGGCAATAACAGCCATGGCACTGCCGAAAACCAGCATCCCGGATCCAAATATGAGATCCAGGGTGCCTATCAACGACGGTTTCAGCGCGATTGGCAGAATCAGCAAACCCATGACTACACCGACTATCACGGTAATCCGATCGCGGGATTGTTTTACAAACGGAGTATCCATCATGCCCGCAACCACAACTTCCAGCGCGGCGAGGTTTGAAAGGAATGCGACCATAGTCAGGGACGCCAGAAATATCAGCGCAAGAAATCTGCCACCTGGCATATGGTTAAAAAGTTGCGGTAATGTCTGGAAAATAAGACCCGGGCCGGAGGCCATATCCAGACCGAATACCAGGATAGTGGGGATCAGAAACAATGACGCCAGTAACGCTGCGCCGGTATCGCCAAGACCGGTAATGAGCGCGCCTTTGGGGATTTGATGCTCATCACGCAAATAACTGCCGTACATCAGCATCAATGAGCCACCCAGACCCAGGGAATAACAAGCCTGACCAGTCGCCGCAAACAATTCCTTTGCCCCCAGACGCGAAAAATCCGGCCGCAGGAACTCGATAAATTTCGCGGGTGCACCATCGAGCATCAACGCGCTGTACACCATGAACAACACCACAACACCAAATACAGGTACGAACAGTTTGCTTAATGTTTCGATTCCATTTTTCAATCCTTTGTGAATCACAAACAGCGTCCCGATCAGCAGCGTTATGGTGATGCTGTACTGCAGCCAGCCATTAGCCAGGCCCGCCTGGTATTGCGGCAGATTTTGCGGGGCGAAACCGTCGGTCACGGAAAACCAGGCCGAGTAGGCAATATTTCCGATCACAACCAGGTAGTAGGAATCCGCCATCAGGATGCCAAAGACCAGCATCCCGCCAATCACGTAGCCGGGCCCTTTGCCAAACGCATCCGAGAATGCACCTATGGGTCCTTTCCGGGTTTCGCGACCCAGCGCCCATTCCGCCGACAACGCCGGTATTGCAAAAATCAGCACAAAAACGAGGTACACAAGCAAAAACGCGCTGCCGCCGTTGCTACCCATCATGTACGGGAATCGCCACACATTTCCGAGGCCAACGGCAACACCGATCATGGTCAGCAACGTTGCCAACCGACCGCTGAATTGCTCCCGTGGCATGCTGTAAATCAGTATCGGACCGCAGGACTGCCCGCGGGATAGAAAAGACCAACGAGCTTCATGCCATCTTTACTCGTACACTCAAGGCAATGTGGTTGCTCGCGCGGCAAAAAAATCATACTGCCGGCTTTGATCGGAGCACGCGTTTCGCCCGTCCACATGAAACCTTCACCAGAGAGTATGGTGATGGCCTCTTCATACACATGGTAGTGATCCTTTGCCCGTGACTGCGGAATCGCACCAATGAACTGTGTAACATCGTGCGAACCGTGCGCGGGACCTACGAGTAACTGAAAAAACCGGTCACCGGTTTCCTGGTTCTTGCTTTCATCTCGTGCAACAACGCGGTGCGGAAAATCTGCAACAAAATCGTCTGGCATGGATTCCGGCCATACCTGCTGGCGACATTGCGGGCACACGCCAACCAGAACCAGCATGTCCTCATCATTCGGGTTTCTGATCGCAAACGACTCGCCCTTTGCAACAAACACCCCATGGTCTTTTTCGATATCGAATTTGCGACCACAGATCAAAACACTGCCACTGCCATTCAGAACAAACAGCACCACGTCGGATCCGGGATATCTGCGTATCGGGGTATCGCCGCTACTGACGCGGACCAGGTATTGCGACAGGGCCTGCGCCCCGCTGCCGTTGTCAATAATGGCCGCTTCCGCCCAGTTACCATGCACCGAAAACTCGACCGAATCGGGTTCCGCTACAAAACAGCCACCCTCAAGAGCGGTTCTTTTCATGATGCTTATCGAAAATCTCCAGGCGCAATTCGCGCAGTGTAGCACTGCCGGGGGCAAGCTGTATAAGGCTCGCAGCACTTCTGAGAACCGCAGGATACTTGACTATTACTAACTTACTAGTATGATTAACAGCCTAGTGCAGTTTATTTACCAGATGATGCCAGGCTGATCAAAGAAATGAACCAACCGCTGATCAAAAAATTCCAGAAGGAACTCAATGCCGGCACCGTGTCGCTGGTATTGCTGTCGATCCTGGATGTCGCGGAGGAAGATCTGTATGGCTACCAGATCGCCAAGCAAATGGAAAAGTCCTACGCGGCGCAGCCGGTACTCAAACAGGGGGCCTTGTACCCGGTGCTCAGATCCATGAGCGCAAACGGATTATTGAGCAGCCGCGTCGTACCCTCTTACTCGGGGCCGCCACGGCGTTACTACCAGATCACAGAACTCGGTCGTGAAATTCTCGCGCAATGGAAATCATCCTGGGTTGCGACCCGCGAGTTTGTCGATCGCATGATACAAACAGAGGACCAGAACAATGTCTGACCACGCACCCCGATCCATCGAGCAGTATCTTTCGCAGTTGCAAAAGGCGATGGAAAATCAGGATTCCGCTGTCATACAGGACGCGCTGTACGATGCCGAGGAGTATTTGCGCGCGGAAGTCGCCCAGCACCCGGATAAAAGCGAGGCCGATGTGCTGGAAGCCATAGCCGTCAGTTATGGCGCACCGGACGAAGTTGCCGATGCGTACATCGCGACCGAAGCAACAGTACAGGCAGCACTGAAGCCACCCGAACCTGTAAAGCATGACTCCCTGATTGGCAGATTTTTTTCTGTCTACATGCAGCCCCAGGCATACAGCTCACTGTTCTATATGCTGCTTGCGCTGGCAACCGGCATCATATACTTCACAGTTGCTATCACCGGGATGTCGATGTCCGTGGGGTTAATGGTCCTGATCATCGGAATACCGTTTTTCTTGTTGTTTATTGCAACCGCGCGCGTGCTTGCACTCGTGGAAGGCCGAATTGTAGAAACCTGCCTCGGTGTGCGCATGCCAAGGCGGCCGTCATATCTCAATCGCGATCTTCCCTTTTTTGAGCGCATCAAAAACATGCTGGTTGATAGCCGGACCTGGTCAACCCTTTTGTACCTGGTTCTGATGCTGCCGCTGGGTGTGCTTTATTTTGTGGTAGCTGTCGTGTCAGTGACCGTACCCCTGGCGGTGATTGCCGAGCCGATTGTGAGCCTTCTCGATGACCATGGGTACATCTATATATCCGGTAATGCGCTGGACCTGCCATTGTGGATGGCCCCGTTTCAGATACTGCTGGGTGTCATTCTGCTGACTGCTGCACTGCATCTATTCAAAGGCATTGGCAAAGTCCACGGTCATGTTGCCAAGAGTCTTCTGGTAATGGCGCCGGGAAAGAATTAGCCTCACAGGGAGTATGAGACGAGCGATATACCTGGTTCCGGCCACAGCCATCGCCGCGGCTATTCTTGCCTTGCCCGTGCAGCTTGCCGGGCAAACGCCCACCCAGCCACCCGGGCAGCAACGAGAGCAGCAACGTGGGCCGCAGCCGGATAGCTGCGACGACCAGCTACGCTATCTCAACATCAACCAGTTGAGCATCGAAACACGCAGCGGCCGCCGGCATCGTCTGAATGTTTATCTCGCCCAAAACAATGCGCAGCGTGGCAAAGGTCTCATGTGTGTCAGGCAGATGGCCGACGATACGGGGATGCTGTTCTGGTATCAGCAACCGCGCGTGGTATCGATGTGGATGAAAAACACCTACATCCCGCTCGACATGCTGTTTGTACAAGGCAACGGCCGCATCCTGAACATTGCAGAAAATACCGCACCCCATTCACTGGAGAGCGTCGCGGCAACCGATGTTGTATCCGCTGTGATTGAACTCAATGGCGGGACGGTTTCACGGCTGCATATTCAGCCGGGGGACATCGTGGTACACCCGTTGTTTCAGCCAGAATAAAATCAGTCAGAAACGCGCCATCAGAAACGAGTCAGGATTGCGCCCGAGACCTTGCGGTTGAGTATGGTCTCCACCAGATCGTCAGCACTTTTGTTTTCATTTTGAGAATCGACAACCGCCTGCTCCCGAATCTCGTCGTCGCTGACCTGCCAGATTCTCACCGGCAGTATTGCCTGGTTATTACCCAGGTACATGAACCGGGTCAGCGTTTTGCTGCTTTCATCAAACTCGGCCTGGTAGATTTCCTTGTCAGCCGATGTGGGTGACATATAGGTGTACTCGTAGCGGCCAGCGCCCTGGTCAAAAGTGAGATAAAAAAGCTGGTCATGATTCTCGTAAAGACCGGGGTAATCTTCCGTTGCACGAATGGCATCGACGCTGTCATCGCAGCGAATGGCAGTACGATCCAAAACCCAGACGCAGGATCGTGTCCCCCTGGCTTCCAGCAAGCCTCCATCATGCGAGGTTGCCTTGCTGGTCAAATCCCAGATGCCGATCATGTAGGTCAGATCGGCCATCCGCTCATGACGCTCGCTGGCGAATTCATCATTGTTAGGATAAGCGCTCGCCACGACTGTGTTGGCTACACGAATCACCCTTGTCACATTGGCAGGCGTCCCGGTCGCGGCTTGCGAGCCAGCGACCAGCCCCGTGAGCATCATCGCAGATATGACCAGACTGTCGAATTTCATGATTTTCCCCAACGCTGAACATAGCATGCTGCTAAGCCGCATTCAGGCTGATTCGCCAAAGCGATTGCGTGATGGGACAAGTCGCGCCCGAACCCTCAGGGCGCTGCTTATTGACCCAGATCAATGCATTCCGCCGAACGCTCTTTACGCTGAAACTTGAGATTTTGCGATATCGGGCGTGCTCATGACAAGTACCATGCAAATGCTGCGAGAAGATCACATCAACATTTCCAGGTTGATGGATGTGGTCGAATCACAGATTGCCGGCATGCGGCAGGGTCAGCACGGCAGCTTGCAACTGCTGACAGTTGCCATGCGCTACATGACTCATTACCCGGATCTGTTCCATCATCCTCTTGAGGATCTGGTTTTTGACCGGCTGATTGCAAAAGGCAGCGTAGATCCCGACACAATCAACCAACTCATCGAGGAGCACGGCATACTCAGACACTCGGGCCGTGAAATTTTTGCCCTTCTCCAAAACAGCTGTGGCGTCCTCGATGACCCCGATTCCGTGCTCATGGTGTCTTTGTGGGACTACTGTGCCTTGCTACGCTCGCACATGGATATCGAGGAATCCGTCGTGTTCCCGCTGGCGCGCACCGTCCTGACCGACCAGGACTGGTTTGCCATCGACGATGCGCGAACGCCCATGAGCGATCCGGTATTTGGCAGTGATCTCAAAAAAGGCTATTTAACCTTGCACCAGTACGTGACAAAGCAAGCCCCCGGATCTCCGTAACAATCCATCTCCGTAACACCCCGGCTAAATTAAAATGCTGCGGTAAACATCAGCCAGACTTTGTCTGTGTCAGTTGCAAAGTTATCTGCATCG
>CBDUSC010000112.1:0-6082 GCA_965369735.1 uncultured bacterium | reverse complement strand
TGGTTGCCCTGGAGATGGGAAAAATAAAAGCCGAGGGTGATGGCGAAGTCCAGGAAATGATCGATATTGCGGATTTTGCCGTTGGCTTGTCGCGCATGATGTATGGCAACACCATGCACTCCGAGCGACCCGATCACCGCATGTACGAACAATGGCATCCACTGGGCGTGGTCGGCATCATATCCGCATTCAATTTCCCGGTGGCTGTATGGTCCTGGAACGCATTTATTGCGGCTGTGTGTGGTGATATCTCCATCTGGAAACCCTCGTCAAAAGTACCGCTGACGTCTATTGCGATCCAGCATATGTGTAACAAGGTGATGAGCGAAAACGGGTTCCCGCCGGTTTTCCAACTGTTCAACGATGGCAGTAGCAAACTGGCACCGCGATTTGTAGATGACAAACGCGTTGATCTCATATCGTTTACCGGATCATGCGGGGTGGGTCGCGAAGTCGGTCACCGGGTTGCGCAACGCATGGGCAGGGTACTGCTGGAACTCGGTGGCAACAACGCAATCATCGTAGACGAATATGCAAACCTGGATCTGGCGGTTCCGGCCATCGTGTTTGGAGCGGTTGGCACAGCGGGTCAACGTTGCACCAGCACGCGCCGCATACTCGTCCACGACAGTCGCGCCCAGGAACTGGAGCGCAGGCTGGTGCATGCATATGAGCAGGTTCGCGTGGGTGACCCTTTGTCGCCGGATACGCTGATGGGGCCGCTTATCGATGCCGCGGCAGTCGCTCAATTCACGGCAGCGGTGGAGACGGTACAGGCTGAGGGCGGTGAACTGCTATGCGGTGGTGATGTGATGGACGGGCCCGGGAATTTCGTCAGACCGGCAATAGTCCGGGCACAAAACGAATGGGATATCGTCCAGGATGAAACCTTTGGCCCGGTTCTTTACGTGATTCGTTATCAGCACCTGGATCAGGCAATCGCAATGCATAATGGTGTTGTGCAAGGTCTCTCATCAGCCATATTTACCGACAATGTTCAGCATGCAGAACGGTTCCTGTCGGCTACCGGCAGCGACTGCGGGATTGCAAACGTCAACATCGGTACCAGCGGTGCCGAAATCGGCGGTGCTTTCGGTGGTGAAAAAGAAACCGGTGGTGGCCGGGAAGCAGGCTCCGATTCCTGGAAGACCTATATGCGCCGCCAGACGAATACCATCAACTGGAGCCCTGAGCTGCCCCTGGCACAGGGGATCAAGTTCGATTTCAGTGACTGAAGAATTTGACAAGCGCCTGCAAACCGCTCTGAGTTCGCATCAGGAGGGTGAGCTGGACTCTGCCGAACGGCATTATCGCGCCCTGCTCGACTCCTACCCCGGTCATGCCGATGCGCTGCATCTGCTTGGTGTGCTATGTCACCAGACGGGCCGGAATGATGAGGCGGCCAGACTGATCGGTCAGGCACTCGAGCAGCAGCCCGATAACGCAGACTTTCACTGCAACCTGGCCACCGTTTACAAATCCATGGATCAGGTTGAAGACGCGATCCGGTCCTATTCCAGAGCGCTGGAGCTGGCTCCCGAGTTTGCGGAAGCACACAATAATCTTGGCGGGCTTTATCACCAGACAAATCAATACCAACAAGCAATACATCATTACCAGACAGCCATTGCGCTGCATGGTCAGCACCCTGAGTTGTATTGCAACCTGGCGGCAGCATATTGCGATATTGCTCAATATGATGACGCCGAGAAAATGGCACGCCACGCCCTGGAACTCAATCCCCAGATTGCGCTGGTCCAGGCAACATTGGGCAGAATCTACGATGCCCGCGGGAAAACAGATCAGGCGATTGCGGCTTATGGCACTGCTTTGCAGCTTGAACCAAACCATCCAGATGTCATGTTCAATCTTGCAGTCGCACTGGATCGTAGCGGTGCCTGGCGCCATGCGATCGATATATACCAGCAGGTATTACAGATCAATCCATCGCATGTGCAGACACTGAGCAATCTCGTGTACCTGAAACGGCGCCTGGCAAGCTGGCAAGGTCTGGATGTTCTGAGCCAGCGATTGCGCCAGGCCCTGGCCAGCGGTGTCCAGGGGCTGTCGACTTTCGCGCTGCTTGCCGAAACCGTCAGCGCCCGGGATCAGCTGGCCTGCGCCAGGCTTGAAGCTGCGCGAGTCCGGCAACGAGTATCGGGGTCAGAGACAGGTTTTGAGCACCTGCCGCGAAAACGTGATCGTATTCGTATTGGATACGTGTCATCCGGTTTTCACGACCACCCGACTTCGTATCTCGTTGCGGAGTTGTTCGAGCAACATGATCGTGATCGATTCAGCGTTGTTGCCTATGGCACCGGGCCGGACGACGGCAGCGATCAGCGCCACCGGATAAGAAATGCGGTGGATGAATTTGTCGATCTGCGCAGTCTGAATTTCGATCAAATGGCAGCACGCATCAATGACGACGAGATCGATGTCCTGATCGATTTGAGGGGTTATGGCGCCGGTGCGGTCAGTGAGGTTTTTGCGTTGCGGCCGGCACCGGTGCAAATCAATTACCTCGCGTTCCCCTGCACCATGGGTGCGGATTTTATCGATTACATCATTGGCGATAACTTTGTAATGCCACCGGGGTGTGAGACGGACTTTTCAGAGCAAATCATCAGGTTGCCGAATAGCTATCAGCCAAATGATTCGACTCGCAAAATACCCGATGCAAAAACACGCAACGAGTGCGGTCTTCCGGAGACCGGATTCGTGTTTTGCAGTTTTAACAACAGCTACAAGATCACGCCCGAAATGTTTTTGCGCTGGTGCGCGATTCTGGACAAAACGCCGGGATCGGTTTTGTGGTTGCTTGATACAAACCCGGATAGCGGTCTGGCCATTAACCTGAAACAGGCAGCGACGGTTAATGGTGTTTCACAAGATCGACTGATTTTTATGACCCGGCAGCCACACGCTGAATACCTGGCGCGCTACCAGCATGTGGATCTGTTTCTCGATACGCTGCCCTATAACGCGCACACGACTGCGACGGATTCGCTGTGGGCGGGTTGCCCGGTGCTCACCTGTCCGGGCAATACGTTTGCGTCGAGAGTTGCGGGCAGTTTGCTCACTACGCTGGGCCTGGATGAGTTAATTACTTCATCAATGGATGAATACGTCGATCTTGCGGTTTCGCTTGCCGCCGACCCGGTAAGGCTTGCCGGCATCCGGGAAAAGCTCGCCGAGGCGAGAACAGCTACACCGCTGTTCGATATGCAGCGGTTCGCCCGCGATATCGAAAAAGCCTACACGGGCGTTATCGAGAAATTCGACGCTGGCCAGCCAGCAAAAGGATTTTCGGTAAGCTGATTATTCGATTTGGCCGGTCTAATTGGTTTTTTCCGTTTCCTCCGGTACCGGGTCGGGTTCGCCACTTGGCGAAAGCGACAGGTATACCAGTATCTTGAATAATTCCGGGTTGATAAAGTTCCAGGTCCACTCGGCGTCATACTCGGCGCTTGCATCCGATGCCTGGACTTCTTCAATTGTTTTGCCCTCCCGGATCATCTGCGATATCCGGTCGCGAACCGTAACCAGCATGCTCAGATAAGCACGCAGGTCATCGGCTGTCGCTGTAACCGATCCATGGCCCGGGATAAATTTCGTGTTCTCATCTGACATGGCGAGCATCAGCTCGACGCCATTTATGATACCCAGGACGGACCCGCCGGAGTCCACATCGATAAACGGGTACACGCCATTGAATACGATGTCACCCGTGTGGATAACATTCGCGTTTTTGAACTTCAGTATGGTGTCGCCATCAGTATGCGCATGCGGAACGTGCACTACCCTGATGACATCGTCATTGATATGCATCGTGAGATCATCGTCAAAGGTAACGATCGGTAACGCCGCGCCTGGTGACGCTGGCGTTGTCCGGTTGAACACCGAACGAAACTGCTCGGTGCTCATACGTTTTCTCACGTTGTCGTGAGAAATAATGATCGCACCATCGTTGCGAAAATCTTCGTTGCCACCGGTGTGGTCCCCATGCCAATGCGTATTCAGGATCAACGAAACCGGACGATCGGTAACTGTTGCAACGCCTTTTTTGACTGCGGGTATCAGTGGTGCATACTTGTCATCGATCAGGAAAACCGCTTCCTCACCCACCGACAGGCCGATATTTCCACCCGGCCCGGACAATACATATATATGATCCGCGATTTGCGTTACCACAATTTCGACTTTTGTTTCTTCCTGGGCGACCGCCGCAGTTACCAGCATGGAAAATATGACCGGCAGAGACAAATACCTGCACAACTTTTTCATTATTGATTTCCCCGTATTAAATCTTTTCGAACCGATTTTTCTCCCGGTTCTTGCGTACACGCGAAGCATCGAAAATCGTACCGTTCATCGCAATATACACCCCGTTTTCCAATGACTGAACCGCTGCGACTGCCATACCGATATTGAATGTCGCATCGCTGGTGCGAAATCGAACCGGGCTCAGTGCTCCGGTCAGCACCACAACTTTGTCTTTGATGCCGGCCAGCGCTTTGCCGGTATCCACCATACTGTCTGTTCCATGAGTAATCACGATATGGTTTTCCGATGCGCGCTCCACCGCTTCGCGAATGGCTTGCCTGTCATCGTCGCTCATGTCCAGGCTGTCTTTGCGCATCAGGTGTTCGATTTCGTATTCGATGCCTGCATGCGCTTCTTCGAGTACGCGATCGACCAGGGGATCGCCTACTTCGAACTCGCTTTTTTCGTCGAAATAGATCTTGTCTATGGTTCCGCCAGTGGTAATGATTCTCAGGCTCACTGCGTTCCTGTGTTTTTGTTGGTATCAGAGCTGACCATTATAGCCAACGATCCTGATATGATGATTGTTCAGACTGTTCCCGGACAAAAAAATGCGTTATCGATTATTACTGCTGGGACTGCTGATCCCGGTTGCCTGGTCGTTATGGGCGCAGGATTCGGCTCGCAGCGCCAGTATTATCCAGATCCGGGATGCGATTGGGCCTGCAACCAGCGATTACGTCATCCGGGCGATCAAAACCGCTAACGAAAACGGTGACAGCCTGATCATTATCGAGATGGATACGCCGGGCGGTCTCGATCTTGCAATGCGGGATATCATCAAAGCAATCCTGGGTTCACCCATACCGGTTGTCAGCTATGTGTATCCAAGCGGTTCGCGCGCGGCCAGCGCCGGGACCTATATTCTTTATGCAAGCCATATTGCCGCGATGGCGCCTGCGACCAATCTTGGCGCGGCGACGCCTGTCAGCATTGGCCCCGGCGCACCCCAAGGTGATGGCAAGCCAGACGATCCCGAGGCCGATAAATCACAAGCTGATGATGCCGATTCGGGCTCGGGCGGCAAAACCGCTATGGAACGCAAGGCCATCAATGATGCGGTCGCCTATATCCGCGGACTCGCCGAGCTCAGGAATCGAAATGCAGATTGGGCTGAAGATGCCGTCCGCGCCGCGGTCAGTTTGCATGCCAATGATGCTCTTGAACAAAATGTCATCGACATCATCGCGACGGATATCAGCGATCTGCTGACACAGCTCGATGGCCGTGTAGTTATGACCGACTCGGGTGAAATTACACTGCAGACTGAGGGTATTGTTCTCGAACGCATCGAACCCAACTGGCGAACACGGGTGCTTGCAACGATTACCAATCCCAATGTTGCGCTTTTGCTGTTCATGATTGGCATATACGGCCTGATTTTTGAAGGCTATAACCCCGGTGCGATTGTCCCGGGTGTGGTGGGTGCAATATCGCTATTGCTGGCCTTGTTTGCGTTCCAGGTTTTGCCTGTCAATTATATTGGTCTGCTGTTGATTGTGCTTGGGCTTATTCTGGTTGTTGCCGAGGTATTTGCTCCAAGTTTTGGCGCTCTGGGTATGGGTGGCATCGTCGCATTTGTTGCCGGCTCCGTTTTGTTGTACGACACAGACGTGCCTGGTTTTTCAGTATCACGGGTGTTGCTGGGCAGCATTGGGTTGGTCAGCGGCCTGATTGTCATGGCCATTATTGGCGTCGCGGTCAAAGCGAGAAGTGCGCCTATCGTTAGTGGCAGAGAACAAATGCTGGGCTCCAC
>CBDUSC010000111.1:0-6095 GCA_965369735.1 uncultured bacterium | reverse complement strand
GTTGCGATCCGCGGACACGACTTCCTTGATCGTGCGCTTGGAAAACTCCTGCTTGAGACCGTCGGTGATAATCGAATACAACCTCTGGTTGGCCATCAATAAATCGCCACCGCTGGTTGCCGTATAAAACGATACAACGTCCACTATGCGCCACTTGAGGAAGAAATCGACGTTTACGTATTTGACTTCCCCGGTCAGAATCCGCTCGGGACGATTATCCAGCGTCAATATCCGGTCTTCGAGCTTTTGAACATTGTTGATGAACGGAATCATGAAATAGAGTCCGGGCTCATAATCGGACCTGATGATTTCACCAAACCGGAATTTGATGGCCTTTTCCGTTTCCGACACCGTAAACACGGAGTTGAAGCCAACGAATCCAACCAGCAGGACCAACGCCATAAACAGATATGCTCTTGATGACATTATCGGCTCCTCCGGCTGCGCTCGTCGCGGCTCGTATCCGAATCCTGCGGTGATACTGCCGATCCGGAATCCGCATCCCTGCCGTTGTTTCTGAATGAGCGGCCCGATTGTTCAAGCAGCCTGTCAATTGGCAGGTACAGCAGGTTGCCGCTGCCGTCCGAATCCAGTATTACCTTGTTTGTGTTGCCATAGACTTCTTCAATGGTTTCCAGATAAAGACGTTCCCGGGTTACCTTTGGCGCTGCCTCATATTCGACCAGCAAAGACAGGAAACGGGCAGTCTCGCCATCCGCGTCGGCGACAACTCTTGCCTTGTAGGCTTCCGCGCCCAGAATCTGTCTCGCGGCCGCACCGCGCGCACGTGGCAACAGGTCGTTGCTGTATGCCTCTGCGGCAAGTATGACGCGCTCTTTGTCTTCCCTGGCCTTTGTCGCATCATCCACCGCTGCCTGCACCTGCGCAGGTGGTGTAGCGTTGGTCAGGTTGATGGTGATAATTTCAAAGCCCGCAGCATATTCATCCAGGGTAAGCTGCATCAATTCCTTGGTATTCGCTACCAGCGTGGCGCGCCCTTCACCCATTACCCACTCGGCAGTACCCTTGCCAACGACTTCGCGTATCGCGCTCTCGCTGACCTGCTGCAGCGTCGATTCGGGATCGCGAACATTGAACAACCAATCGCGTGGATCTTTTCGACGATACTGGACAGTAAACTCGACCGACACGATGTTTTCATCCGCGGTCAGCATTTGATTGTCATACTTGTACTCAAACGTATTACTGACATCAACCAGATCCACAGTTTCAATCGGCGCCGGGATGTGCCAGTGCAGACCCGGCATTGTGGTCCGTTTATATTTCCCAAAGCGCAGTTCAACGCCGCGCTCTGCCTGATCCACCGTGTACAGACCACCGAAGACCGCCCAGATTGCAAATGCCACGATCAGAATCAGGCCTACACCAAGGCCACCAGCAGCGCCTCCCGAATCACCAGACTTTTTGCCACCAAGAATACCGGCAAATCGTTTTTGCAGATTCCTGACTACTTCATCCAGATCCGGTGCGCCCTGATTCGGACCAGTGTTCCAGGGATTTTTCCCGTTACCAGAGTCATTCCAACCCATGTGAATTCCTGTTTATTGTATAGTTTGAAGGAGTAATCAACGGCCGGCACCCACAGTGCCAACAGGCGATTGTAAAAACGTATCATCCGCCGCACAAGGGCGATTTTGAATTCGTGCCATATCCAGTGCATTTGCCGCGACAAATTGCCGGAATTGTCGTTCTGGCAAATCGATATCGAGCACCCAGCCGGCTTCCTCATCCAGGCTTTCATTGCTTATCGCGGCAAGTTCGTACAATTGGCTACGCAGCGCAGCCTCCGAAAAACTGAGGATCAGACGCCCGGTTACTCTTTTTTCCGCCAGGTGCTGCGCAATGGCCTGGCGCAAGAGATCCAGGCCGGAACCATCCAGCGCTGAGACCCACACGCGACTAATGGATCCATCCTCTGCAAAATCCACTCGCGGTGGCGTGTGACTACAGTCTATCTTATTCATCACAATAATCTGCGGAACAGCATCGGCACCAATCTCACCGAGTACGAGATTTACTTCGGCCTTGCGCTCGTCGCGATAATCATCAGATGTATCAACCATATGCAATAACAAATCCGCGTCGCGTGTTTCCTTTAATGTAGACCTGAACGCGGCGACCAGTTCGTGAGGCAAATCACGGATAAAACCCACGGTGTCTGCCAATACAACCGGCTCGCGACCAGGCAACTCGAGTTTCCTGAGGGTCGGATCCAGAGTGGCGAACAGCTGGTCCGCAGAATATGCATCGGCACCGGTCAATGCATTGAACAATGTTGTCTTCCCCGCATTGGTATAACCCACCAGAGATATGGTTGGTGTCTCCATGCGTTTTCGACGCGCGCGGCTTTGTTCCCGCTGCTTGTCCACACGATCCAGGCGGCGGCGCAACTGCTTTATTCTTTGACCAATCAAACGTCGATCCGTTTCAAGCTGGGTTTCACCCGGTCCTCGAAGACCGATACCACCTTTTTGCCTTTCCAGATGAGTCCACCCGCGTATCAGCCGCGTGGACATATGACGCAACTGCGCAAGCTCAACTTGCAGCTTGCCCTCGAAGCTCCGGGCACGCTGGGCAAATATGTCCAGGATCAACCCGTTGCGATCCAGGACACGACAGGAAAAAAGTTTTTCCAGGTTACGTTCCTGGCCCGGCCCCAGCGCAACATCAAAAATAACCAGATCCGCATCCAGGTCTTTGACCATTTGCGCAAGATCATCGGCTTTGCCACTGCCAATACAAAAACGCGGGTCTGGTGCCGCCCGCGTTACGCGCACGTGATCGAGCACACTGGCCCCTGCACTCAGCGCGAGTTCAGTAAATTCCCGGATGTACTCGTCGCGAAGTTTGGTACCAAATGTTACGTGAACCAGAATCGCGCGTTCGCCACTGCGCGGCCGCTCAATCAAATACAAGCTCCTTGACCGCTATGACGGTCATTCCTCTGCTTCTTCGACGGCATCTGTTTCATCAGAACCATCGGAACCATCGCCTGATGGAAGTTTGACATTACGCGCGGGCACAACGGTAGATATGGCGTGTTTGTATACCATTTGGCTGACACTGTTTTTCAACAGCACGACAAACTGATCAAAAGAGTCAATCTGACCCTGGAGCTTGATCCCGTTAACCAGATATATGGACACCGGCACTTTTTCCTTTCGCAGGGCGTTGAGAAACGGATCCTGCAATGATTGTCCTCTGGCCATCCAATTCTCCTTGTTATTTGTATAATTATTATAGTCTTGTTATTCAATCCTGCGGTTCCGGCAGGATTCAGGCCAGCTGCTGTGTTCCCTCGCAGCACGGCCGCAATTCTATCACAGCCCCCGGTTCAGTTTACTCCCTGGCAGCCTTATCCCTGGACAGCTCCGCGCACACATACTCGTATATATGTGCGTTTCGCCGGGGTTCAAGGCTATCGAACCACCTGACATCGGGTTCTGCGCGCAGCCAGGTCATTTGTCGCTTGGCCAACCGGCCGGTCGCAATCACTGCGCGGCGTTTTGCCTCTTCAAAATCGATCTCGTCATCCAGCCATGACCAAAGCTGCCGATAACCCACAGCCCTGATCGATGGTAGTGCCGCGTGCAGCTCATCTCTCGAATGCAAACTGCTGATTTCATCAACAAATCCAAGCTCGATCATCCGGTCGAATCGCTCACTTATCCGCCTTCTCAGCGTGTCGCGAGATTCCGGCGCAAGCGCTGCCTTGACCCAGCGGACAGGCGGAATCGATTTGTCGGTGTTTTTTTGCAAATCAGTCAGGCACTGACCCGTAATTTCGTAAACTTCCAGTGCGCGCTGGATTCTTTGCGCATCGTTTGGGTTGATACGGCTGGCCGCAGTGGCATCGATCGCTTCGAGTTTTTTGTGTTGTGCCGGCCAGCCCTCCTTATCGGCGCATTGATCAATTCTCTGCCGGATATCCGCATCCGCCTCTGGCAGACTGGCGATACCTTGTTGCAGTACGCGGTAGTACAACATGGTACCGCCTGCAAGAATGGGGGTTTTGCCTCGCGCAACGATGTCGTTGATCAACGCAAGTGCATCGCGCCTGAATTTACCCGCTGAATAGGATTCGGCGGGGTCCAGAATATCGACAAGGTGATGCGGGTATTGCCGCAGAATATCTGCACTCGGTTTCGCGGTACCGATATCCATGCCCCGATACACCATTGCAGAATCTACGGATATGATTTCTGCGGGTATGCGGTCATGCAAGTCCATTGCGGCATCGGTCTTCCCCGATGCCGTGGGCCCCATCAACAAAATTACGGTCGCCGGGGCCGGGCTGGATATTCCAGCCTTAGCGACCACGCAGGAACAATCGATCGAGCTCGTCCATGGACACAGAGGTCCATGTCGGGCGACCGTGATTGCACTGATCGCTGCGCTCGGTCTGTTCCATGTCGCGTAGCAACGCGTCCATTTCCGGAATCGTAAGCTCCCGGTTAGCCCGTACCGATCCGTGACAGGCCATGGTCGACAGCAGTTCGTGCAAATGAGCAAGAATGCGATCACTGGACCCCTGCTCGGAAAAATCTGCCAATACATCTCGCACCAGTTTTTCGGTGTCCGAGCTGGCGAGCAATACCGGTACCTGGCGAATCATCAGTGCCTCGGGCCCGCACCGTGCAACATCGAACCCCAGCTTTTCAAAATGATCGGCATTGTGCTCCGCAAGATCCGCTTCACTGCTTGAAACACTGATCGATTGCGGTACCAGCAGCGGCTGTGACCGGATTTTTCCATCGTCAAAAGAACGCTTGAGCCGTTCATAGGTGATTCTTTCGTGCGCAGCATGCATGTCGACGATGACAAGGCCATTTTGGTTCTGCGCGAGAATGTACACACCCTGCAATTGAGCGATTGCATGCCCCAGTGGATGGTCATCCGCAGACTCCTGTTGCCGCTGCGAATCATCAGTGCGCTGGTTTGCATGCAATGCCGTATAGGTTGCCATTTGTTCGCGGGCATGTAACGGCATTCTTCCTTGTCCGGAGATACCCGTTGAACGGCCCGCACCATGCGATGGAATGTCCATATGCGTGGGGTGTGCCGCATTCGCCCCGGCTCCGCCAGGTCGGGTATCGGCCAACAGGTTTTCCAGGCTGCGGTAGACAAACTCATGAACCATCCGGCTGTCGCGGAACCTCACCTCATTTTTGGATGGATGAGCGTTCACATCTACTTTTTCGGGATCCAGCTCGAGATAGAGCACATAGGCGGGTTGCCTGCCATGAAACAGGACATCGCGGTAAGCCTGGCGAACTGCGTGGCTGATCAGCTTGTCGCGCACTCCGCGACCATTGACATAGAAGTACTGCAGATCAGCCTGGCTGCGCGAATAGGTTGGCAGCGCCAGCCAGCCATATAACCGCATCCCCGCGCCCTCTTTGTCCAGATAGATCGCGTTCTCAAGAAACGCCTGCCCACAAATGTCGGCAATACGCTGATCACGCTCGGTCTGGCTGTTTGCCGCGGGCCAGCGTCGCGTCGCACGCTGGTTATGCCGTACCGTGAACGCGGTAGAAAAACGGCTGAGTGCAAGCCTGCGCAGCAGTTTATCGACATGCTGATACTCGGTGCGCTCGGTGCGCAAAAACTTTCTTCGCGCCGGCGTATTGAAAAACAGATCGCGGACTTCGACGGTGGTACCAACCGGGTGAGGCGCCGGCGCCTGTTGATCCATCGCACCGCCATGCACAACGACCCGAAATCCAATATCGCAAACCGGTGTACGCGACAGCAGACTCAGGTTCGAAACCGACGCACTACTCGGTAATGCCTCGCCCCGAAAACCCAGGGTGGCGACATGCTCAAGATCATCCAGCGATTCGATTTTGCTGGTGGCATGGCGAGACAGGGCAAGCTCGAGCTCGTTGGCACTGATCCCCGCCCCATCGTCGCGCACCCGGCAGAGGCCGATGCCACCTTTTTCCAGATCGATCTCGATGCGTCCTGCCCCCGCATCCAGGCTGTTTTCCAACAGCTCCTTCAGTACGGATGCCGGACGCTCGATGACCTCACCGGCGGCGATCTGGTTGATAAGCAGGGTATCGAGCTGACGA
>CBDUSC010000110.1:0-6169 GCA_965369735.1 uncultured bacterium | reverse complement strand
AAATACAGCGACACATTCGTGAACAGGATTCCCGAAACAATAGCAATGACTGCATTGGTTGGGGCGTTGAGCACGCCGGCAAAATACCCGGTAAGACCCAGCGCCAGCCAAATGCCATAGGAGGCCGCTGCCATCAAAAAACGGCGCATGCGAACCACCTGTTTGTGGTCTGTTTCGGGAATGAGCTTGAAGCCCATTTGCATTGCTCCCGGGTTCGGTTTCAGAAAAGCAGTCTTACGCAAATCGAAGTATCTACGTTATGACCGGTACGCACCGTGACTGGAGTCGCAGATTTGTTGCAATAAGGGGTGAGAACGGGGTTTTTCGGGGTCTAATCGTGAATCGGGTCTCACTTTATTGTCCCGAAAATCAATGACTTGCGTGTACAAAAACCTGCAGGTGCGCTAAACCAGCAAACCCTCGCGGCGGTACAGCCGCACGGCAAGCCAGATCAGTGCACAGCCAACGGCCACGGTCCCGGAGACGGACAGGATTACAAAATCGGTACGCAAGGGTTCAGCGCGCATAAGGCTGGTGACCAGCAGATGCTGTGACAGGCTGGGTATGGCCATCAGCGAGTTGTCCGGTTTCAGTGAGTAAATACTGGCAAAAATGATCGGCAGGGTGGGCACGAGCAAAACGACAGTGAGATAGCTTTGTGCTTCGCGATAACTTTTTGTAAATGACGCAACGACAGTCATCAGTCCTGCACCGACGAGTGAAAACGGCATCATCAACAACAGAACCTTGATCGCGATGTCTGGTCCGAAATTCGCTGCCATTCCGATTCCCTCCAGCGGGATAAATCCCAGAGTGGCTGTGAATGCGAACAAGGTAATCGACAATGACAGCAACATGAAAAAACATGTTGCGAATATTTTCCCCAGAATCAGATCGCGTCGGTCAACCGGTAGTGTCAACAGTGGTTCCAGGGATCCGCGCTCGCGCTCGCCCGCGGTTGTGTCGATCGCAAGATACATGCCACCGAGCAGCATCGCGAACAAAACGAAATACGTCATCATGCCAAGCACAATGACGGAGCGACCTTCCGGCGTGGATACATCCGTTCGCTGTACCGCAAGTGGGCTGACGACGACCGGGCTGATACCGCGTATCTGCAATCTCTGCGATGCAATAGTCGCATTATAGAGGCGCAGTAAATTCATTAGCCGGTTCAGGTGTTTTGCTGTGCGGCTGTTGGAGTCATCGGAAACCACACGTACGGGCGCTGGATCACCCGAGCTAAAGTTTTCGGAAAAGGATTCCGGTATGACCAGCACGAGATCGACAATCCCATCGCGTACGGCGGCGCGCGCATCAGCCGGTGCAGGCAATATTCTGGCGTCGCGTTGCTCCAGGAACTCTATCAGGTTGGGAGCGTTTTCAGCGCCAAGCACAGGCAGATCCAGTGGCTCATCAGCCTCGATTACTGTACGACTCAACATCAGGCTGAGCATGGCAACAAACATCAACGGGCCAAACAACGGGCCAAATATCAGCGCGGAGGTCATTGTGCGCCGATCACGAAAGTTGTCTTTCACTTCTTTGAGGAACACCGTGAGTATGTTTCGCATTACTCCAGACCCTCCGCACTGCCGATCGCACTGACAAATGCGTCTTCGAGATTGTCGAAACCGGTTTTTTCGCGAATCATGTCTGGTGTACCGCTCATGACAACGCGGCCTTTGCCGATAATCACGATGTCATCGCAAACTGCAGCAACTTCCTGCATGACATGGCTGGAGAACAAAATGCATTTACCCTCGGCTTTGAGTCTGATGATCAGTGCTCTCAATGCGCGCGTTGCCATGACATCCAGCCCGTTGCTCGGCTCATCCAGCAACAGATTGCGCGGCTCGTGTACCAGCGCGCGTGCCAGGGCGACCTTGGTGCGCTGACCTTGTGAAAAACCGCCGGCTTTACGATCGGCAAACTCTTTCATCTCCAGGCGGTCCACCAGGGCGTCGACGCGCTGCTCCAGGGTTTTGCCGGTAAGGCCGGTAAGCCGGCCGAAGTACTGGATGTTTTCACGGGCGCTGAGTTGCGGGTATAGCCCTGCACCGTGCGGCAGCACACCAATACTGCGGCGCGCCGCCAATGGATCATCCAGCACGCTGCAATCATCGATGTATGCGGTGCCAGCATTGGGTTTGAGCACGGTGTAAAGAATTCTGAGGGTTGTCGATTTGCCGGCGCCATTGGGGCCCAGCAAGCCTGTGATACGACCGTCTGCCGCAGCAAAGCTGACGCCCTTCAGGGCCTCGACCGATCCAAATCGTTTTTCCAGCCCGTCTACCCTGATCATGCACCGGGCCCGGAAAATGTGAGAAAAAACGGACTGGCATGTTGTCTTTCAATGCAGCTATCGTCGAGACCATCGGTGGTACCGTTATCGATGAATGTGCGCATCAGTTTTGGCACACAGCCAATCATTGCCTGCCCATGGCCCTGGTCGGGTACGACTATGTGTAATGAATTCGGTAACGTGGCCGCGGCCTGCTCACCATAACGGCTGGGCGTCACCGGGTCGGCGGCGCCGGATAACAGCAATACGGGCTTGTCCGATACCACCGCCGTTTTGAATCCGTCATCGATCACGCCTTTTGGCCACAGTTTGCAGATGTTTACCAACGCATCGATCTGGCTGGCGCCAAGGTAGGTATTTTCGATGCGCTGGCGATCGATTTCCATGTTGCCAAAAAAAGGAACGTCTTCGGTGCACACCACCGCATTGTGCATGCCATAGCTGAGCTGGTCATTCAATGACTCGGTCACCATGAGCGCTTGCGCAGCAAGTGGACGATAATTTTGCTTGCTGTAGGCTTCGTGAATCATCAACGGTAATAATGCCGCGCTGTCTTGCGAGTAGCTCAACAACCGTATTGCGACCGAAAATTCATCCATTCCAAACGGTGCAATCGTGGGTTCCCCGGTTACCGGGTGGTCGATCTGCACCATCATTGTCTCTTGTTCCACACGCAAACGCAGCTCGCTGAATTCTCTTTTTATGTTGGGGAAACGTTGCGCACAACGTGTGTTCTCCAGGCACCTGCGCTGTATTTTGTTGAGCGCGAGTTCCGCCTCGATGGATATATCAGGGCCAAGAACGAGATCCGCCGGCACGATACCGTCGAGTATCACAGCGCGTGTGTTATCCGGATAGCGCCGCATGTAATGAAGGGCAACACGCGTGCCATACGAGGAGCCATAAAGATTGAGTTGTTCATAACCCAGTGCCGCGCGGACAGCATCCAGATCCTGTACCGCAACGCTGGTCGTATAGAACCGTGGATCGAGTCCCTGCTCATCCAGCGAATCCAGGCACTCGCGAGTCAGTTTGCGAATCAGTGATGGTGTGACATCGCGAGATTCGACATCGATGTCTTCGAAACACTCAAGAGGTTGCGAATCACCGGTACCGCGTTGATCGATGAGCACGATGTCGTGATCGCGGTTGATCGGCGAAAACGCAAACGAATAACTGACATACAGATCGATTGCAGAACCACCGGGTCCACCGGCCAGCAGGGTCAATGGCGTGTTATTGGCGCTGCGATTGACTGCAGGCACGACCGCAATCTTCAGATCGATGTGTCTTGCATTCGCGTCATTGTTGTCCGGATTTTCGGCAACACGGAATGTGCCACACTGTGCCTCGGTTGATCGAGTGCCAAAGCGGCTGGTCAGCAGGCAGTGTTCAAGCTCGATACCGCTGTGTGGCACTGCGGATGTATCTGCGGTTGCCCGCTGAGCCGAGGGCACGGTTGCAGCCAGGAATACCAGAAGCGCCACTTTTTTCATGACTGAAAGCTTGCCACTGGCTGGCAGGGATGAGCCGATCGGGTTTTTTCTGCTGGCGCGCATCAAGGCGGTAATGATCCGGGTCGCGCCGGGGTTTGTAAACTGGTTGGTTAAAAATTGACCATCGGATAAAATAGCGCGCCCCCCGTGGTGGCGGGGCACAGGCAGTATCTATGGATTATCAAACAACATTCGATGTGATCGTGGTCGGTGGAGGCCATGCAGGCACCGAGGCAGCGCTGGCCTCGGCTCGTATGGGTGCCCGCACCCTTTTGCTGACACACAGCATTGAGACGCTGGGTCAAATGAGCTGCAACCCGGCGATAGGCGGTATAGGCAAGGGTCATTTGACCCGCGAAGTGGACGCCCTGGGCGGCGCCATGGCGCGCGCCATTGATCGCGCCGGTATCCAGTTCCGTACCTTGAATGCCCGTAAAGGCCCGGCGGTGAGGGCCACACGCGCGCAGGCAGACAGGGTTCTGTATCGCCAGGCGATTCGCTCCATGATTGAGCAACAGGCGGGCCTGCAGGTTTTCCAGCAGTCGGTTGAAGACCTTGTTGTCGAGGGCGGTCGAATAAAAGGCGTGGTGACGCAAATGGGTCTGCGCTTTGAAGCACCGGCGATCGTGTTGACGGTCGGCACCTTTCTTGGCGGCCAGATTCATATCGGCGAGAGCCAGTATCAGGGCGGCCGCGCTGGTGATCCGCCGGCCAATCGACTTGCCCGGCGTTTGCGCGAATTGCCGTTCAACGTGGAACGGCTGAAAACCGGAACGCCGCCGCGTATCGATGGCCGCTCGATTGACTATTCGCAGCTTGCAGAGCAGCCAGGCGATGACCCGGTGCCGGTATTTTCATTCATGGGCTCGCGCGCGGAACACCCACAGCAAGTGTCCTGCCATATTTCCCATACAAATGAGCAAACCCATGACTTGATACGCGCAGCGCTGGATCGCTCGCCCATGTATACGGGTGCGATCGACGGCGTCGGTCCGCGTTATTGTCCATCGATCGAAGACAAAATCGTGCGATTTTCCGACAAAAAGTCGCACCAGATTTTTGTCGAACCAGAAGGCCTGACGACCCACGAGGTTTATCCAAACGGCATATCAACCAGTATGCCGTTTGATGTTCAATGTGCATTCGTGCGATCTATCAGGGGTTTTGAGAATGCACATATAACCCGGCCTGGCTATGCAATCGAATACGATTTTTTTGATCCACGCGATCTTGAACACAGTCTGGAGACGAAATTTATCAAAGGTTTGTTTTTTGCCGGTCAGATAAACGGTACGACCGGTTATGAGGAAGCCGCGGCGCAGGGCATCGTTGCCGGTTTGAACGCGGCACTGATGATCGCAGACAAGGAACCGTGGTGGCCCGAGCGCGATCAGGCTTACATTGGTGTATTGATCGACGATTTGATCACCCGCGGCACCAGCGAACCGTATCGCATGTTTACAAGCCGCGCCGAGTACCGGTTGTTACTGCGGGAAGACAATGCGGATTTGCGCCTGACGGGCAAAGCGCGCGAGCTGGGCCTGATTGACGATGCACGCTGGTCTCGATTCGAGTTCAAGCGCGAGGCAGTTGAAAAAGAAGCCGCACGTTTGAATTCACTCATGGTGCGCCCGGCAGATGTCGATGAGCAAACTGCAACTGAGGTATTTGGTGCCCCGTTGAACCGAGAATCACTTGCGCTGGATCTGATGCGTCGCCCCGATGTCGATCATCATGCGGTTTTGCAACTGGATTGTGTGGGCGCGGGTACCGCGATCGGCGATTGTGATGCCGAGCTGGATGGACAAATACGCGATCAGGTCGCTATCCAGGCGCGGTACTCGGGTTACATCGACCGGCAGCAGGCAGAAATTGACAGACAACGCCGGCATGCAACCACCGGTCTTCCCGGCGATATCGACTATGAATCTGTAAGCGGTTTGTCGAATGAGGCAAGGCAAAAACTTCAGGTCGTACGACCGGCCACGATTGGTCAGGCATCACGCATACCCGGTGTAACACCGGCCGCTGTTTCATTGTTGTTGATTCATTTGAAAAAGAAACAACTGCGTAACACCGCATAATCTCGCAACCGTCCTTGATCGCTATATAATCAGCGCAGTGTTTGATGTGCCCGTCGAAGGGCCGTAAGCAGGGAATGCAGATGCGAAGAATCATCGCTGCCGTAGTCATAATGGTCATTGCCTGGCTGGTATGGGACAGCTTTGGAAATCGGATGGGCCAGGATACTCCGGGCCAGGATGACGCGGAATCTACCGGCGCGCAGCATACCGTTTTGCATCGGGGCAATGGTACCGAGCCGGAATCCCTTGACCCCCAACGAATGAGTTCCGATTCTGCGCTGACC
>CBDUSC010000109.1:0-6187 GCA_965369735.1 uncultured bacterium | reverse complement strand
CACCAGCGCCGCATCATTCTCGCGGGTTTTCTCCGCAACCGCATCGAGATCAATTAGCGCACCATCTGTCCAGTGCACGTTGGGTATGGACACCACCGCAGTCTTGTCATCGATTGCCTGAAGCAGGTTTTCCGTCCAGCCAGCGTCCTCGCCCTGCTTTACGGTCACGACTTGCGCATCATTTTCTTGTGCCAGCTTTCGCCAGACATAAACATTGGATGGAAACTGCTCATCAACCAGCACAATGTTTTGCCCCGCTGAAACCGCGACATTTTGTGCCGCGATGGCAATGCCATAGCTGGCCGACGGGATGATTGCGACACCATCGGGCGCAACGCCCAGAAGATTCGCAAACACCTGTCGCAAGATTTCAACGTCATCGAAAAAATCGGGCGCCGTCACATTCCAGGGATGCGCCTTTCGCCTGACACCCAATTCACCGGCCCTCACAACCGAGTTCGGTAGCGGGCTAAAATATGCGCAATTGAAATACGCGACATCATCGGGGATATCGAACAAGCTTCTTTGACAATCAATCATGCGATCAATGATAACCACTAGCAATGACGGTTTGACAGCCAACCTGTCTCAAAGATACTGTCATTCATCGATGAAAAAGCAATACCCCAGCGAAAAACACACAACACTGTGCCTGTGGTCGGGTCCACGAAATGTATCCACCGCATTGATGTACAGCTTTGCCCAACGCAACGATACCCGGATCATTGACGAGCCCTTGTATGGCCATTACCTGCGTGTCACCGGTGTCGATCACCCGGGGCGTGATGAAGTGCTTGCGGACATGAATCTCGATGGCGATCAGGTCATGCAGGATTTGCTGGGTACGCCGGGCGATCGGCCTGTATTGTTTTTGAAACAAATGGCACACCATCTTGTGGATATCGATCGCGGCTTCCTGGAAAAGACCGTGAACCTGTTGCTGATACGGGATCCTGCGGAGATGCTGCCATCGCTGACCAAACAGCTACCCGATGCGGGCCTGAGTGACACCGGGCTTGCCTTGCAGTGCGAGCTGCTGGACGAGATTCAACAGCTTGGGCAAAATCCACCTGTACTGGACTCGCGCGAGCTATTGATGAACCCGCAAGCAGTGCTTGCCATCGCTTGCGAGACGATTGGCATCGGAGCCGACCCCGCGATGCTGAGTTGGGAGGCCGGCAAACGACCCGAGGATGGCGTCTGGGCGCCGCACTGGTATCACAATGTGCATCTCTCCACTGGTTTTCAGCCGTATGAATCAAAAACCGATCCGTTCCCGGTTCATCTGCGACCGTTGCTGGATGAGTGCCGGCCGTATTACCAAAAACTGTATGAACATGCTATACGGGCACCATTATGAGTACTAAAAATCCGCTGTTGACGGACCCCAGGAACGCAGACATCCAGGTCTGGGTTGGCGATGGACTGAAACCGCGCGTTCAGGCCTGCATCTCGGTATTCGACAGTTCCGTACAAGGCGGTGACGCGGTATGGGAGGGCCTGCGTGTATACGATGGCCGAATTGCCGAGTTTGATGCTCATGTCGACCGGCTGTTCGACTCCGCGCATGCCATGGCGTTTGCAAACATGCCGACGCGCGACTTTGTGGAAAATGCCATTTTCACAACGCTGGAGACAAACGGCATGCGTGATGGCGCACATATGCGCCTGACTCTGACGCGCGGTGAAAAGCTTACCTCGAACATGAATCCGAAGGTAAACCAGCATCCTCCATGTCTGATTGTACTGGCCGAATGGAAGACACCGATCTATACGCAGCCCGTCTCGCTGATAACGTCCGCGATACGCCGCAATAGTCCTCAATGCGTTGATTCAAAAATTCATCACAACAACCTGATCAACAACATACTGGCAGCGATTGAAGCAAATGTTGCCGACGTGGATGCAGCCCTGATGCTGGATCTGAACGGATTCGTATCTGAAACCAATGATACGAACGTATTTATAGTTAAAAATGGCGTCTTGCTGACGCCGCATGCCGATAGCTGTCTGCCCGGTATCACACGCAGACTGATTATTCGATTGGGCAGAGAAGCCGGTATTGAGGTCACTGAAAAAAACATATCCCTCACCGAGATATACACAGCGGATGAAATGTTTACGACCGGCACCGTCGGCGAGCTGACACCGGTGGCCTGTGTCGACGGCCGCCATATCGGCGCGGGAGAGGCAGGCAAAATAACCCAAAAACTGCAAAAACTGCACGGTGCTTATGTCAGGGAAAATGGCAGGACACTTCCCTTTTGAGTAATCTCCCGGGAAAACTTTTAAATGCAAAAAAAAAACCGGGCATTCGCCCGGTTTTTTTATCAAAATGCAAAAAGAAATCAGTTGTCTGCGGGTGCTCCAACAAGCCCGGTCGCGCGATTAAGAGATCGTCTCGCGGATTCCTCTGCCTTTTCTTTTTCTGCCCGGGTAAAGCACACCGTACGTTTTCTGTGTGATCCGGTTGTTACCTGCCGGCGACAAACGACCTGATCTTTTTCGCGCACCTGCGCATTATAGATCGCGATTTTTTCCTCCTCCGACATGGATTCCTTTTCGGAATCCGTGAACGTGGGTCCGGCCTTCACATCCTTGGTACCCTGGTATTCGGTCGATGCACAACCAACCATTACCGACACAGTCAGCACAGCCAGAACTACCACACCTGCCCCTGACAAATGCCTGGACATCATTGCTCCCCCTGGGGGTATACCCCCGTCAACGCAAGGGAGCGGGCAGAACCCGTTCCCGTCTTCTAGTCACCGCCGCCGGTCACCCCTTGTTGCATGCGGCCCAAGGCTTCACGAGCATTTTCGGAGTCTAGCCTGCGCTGTGCAACGGTACGGCACACGCGCTTTTTGCGATGCGATCCGGTGACCGCTACCTTGCGGCAAATCATCTGTTGATCATCCGATTTGCCTTCATTGTACACCGAGACCTTGTCGTCTTTGGTCATGGCGTCCTTTTCATCCTGAGTATACATTTTTTGTGGCGCAGTTCCGGCGCTTTTCTCAGTCACCGTGCTGGCACAACCAGCAACACCGAACGCGACCAGCGCGCTTGCAAAAATCAGCTTATTCATTTCATATTTCCTTAACCATTATGACTCGTCCCTGAAAAGACGAGAAACCCGCGGGTTGTACCAAAAGCGGCTGCAATTATACGAATCTATTCGTATAAGTCAACGAATAGTCTCGTAGATGTTGCCCCGTTTGAGTCTGCGCGGGTCTCCCTCTTCATCATTGACTGTTCTCCCCACCCAGCGCGGCCTGTTTTATCACATCCGCACCGAGTTGCTTTGATTCCTTCTTGTCGCGACACAGGCGCGATCCGGTTGCAAAGTCACAACCACCGGGCCTGCCTGCGGAACGTTGCGTAGGATCCAACGCGAATTCGATAGTTTGCTCGACGGTCTTCGCAACCGGCTGACCATCGGTCAAAAACGGTTCAAATTTCCAGCTGCGTACAGCGCGGCGTACCGATTTCTCAAACATGCGCCGCGGTTCCGCCTCGAGCACGACAAAATCTCTGACCTTGCCGTCGGTGCCGACAGTATAGCGAATGGTTACCCAGCCCTGTACACCCCGCACCATCGCCTTGCGCGGGAAAGCCGGTTGCGATCCGCTGATAAGGCGGCCGCCGGTTTTTGCATGCTCTTCCGGCACCATTTCCGATGCCGCCAGGGAAGATGCCTCAATGGGAGAAGCCTCCGTGGTAGAGGTCGCCAGGGAAGATGCCAAAGCGATTTCTGGCGGTGCCCCAACTACCGGCTCTGCATCACTGCTCGTATTCGTTTCAACCCGATCCAGCGCCTCGATGACGACACTGACTTCCTGTGCCACCGGCTGCTTCGATACGGGCAATTCCAGCGGTTTCGATTCCACAGCTTCGGGTTCGATTGCGCCCTGCTCTACATTCTTCTGTACCGGGGCGGACAGCGCGGCAACTGGTGTATCGGATACAGGGACATCATCGGCTTTCTGCGTACCCGAAACAGTTGCGACGGTTACCGGGACAGGAATTGCATCCGTTTGGGCTTCCAGCGTGTCAGTCAAATCACCGGCCCCGTCATCTACTTTTTCATCTGTGTTTAGCTGGAGCTGGCCAGTAGCCACCAGCGTCATACTGGTCGCGGCCAATACCAGGCCCACTACCCAGTGCACCGATCCCTGTTGCGGCGACGGCAAGCTGATCAATCTGTGGATACGCTTGAATAACGCGCCGCCGCTTGCTGCAACGGTCACCTTTGGCGTCAGATTGTGCAGCTCGGCCATCTCGGTAAGCGCCTGTGCGTAGATCATCCGTTCGCCGGTAAGCGTTACGACCATATCGTCGCAGCAGTTTTCGCGCTCCTCGCGGATACGGGTCGACACCCAGCGCACTGCCGGGTGATAGAACAACAATGTTTCAATAAACAATTGAATCAGGTTTACGAGGTAATCAAAACGGCGTACGTGAGCCAGTTCGTGGGCCAAAATCAGCTCAAGCTGTTTTGGCGTCAAACCCATGAACGCGCTCGGCGGGATCAGAACCACCGGTTTCAGCCAGCCAATTACCATGGGTACCGTGACCAGCGTCGACTCAAAAACCCGCACGGTCTGGCGCACTCCGAAACTGGCGCTCAGCCGCTGGACAATAAGTTGCCATTCAACCGGTAACGGTTGAATACCGTGCGTCAGCAAACGGCGGACATGCACCCAGTCGCGAACCAACCGGCCACCGATGACGACAACACCGGCCAGCCACAGCGCGACAATAACGGGTAGCACGTTGCGGAATTCATTGACAAAGACAGACCAGATCGACCCGGAATCACCAAAACCATCGGCAATCACACTGCTCGCACCAGAAGTCGTCACAAATGCAGCCGACGGCAACATCGGCTGATAAATAATCAGGAAGGTAATGATCGGGCACAATGCGAGTGCCAGCAAAGCCCCAACCGAAACCGCATATCTCGAACTCGCGGTACTTCGCGTCATGGCCTGCATGACCATCGCAAGCCCAACCCCAATCAGGACACCCTGCCATGTGAAATGGATCAGTGCCCAACCCAGTGTTTCAATTATTTGCTGCATTCGCGATCCGCCCCGCGAGTCTGTCTATCGCTTAAATGTTTTTTGTTTCGAGCTCGTTCAAAAGCTGCTTGATCTGTGCCAACTCATCTTTTGTCGTGCCATCGCCGGCACCAAGCGCCTGCATCACCAGCTGCGACTTGGACCCATCGAACACGTTGTCCACAAAGTGGGCCGTCATCTGCTGTTGAGTTTTATCCTGGCTGATTGCAGGACGATAAACATGCGCCCGCTGGCTATCGTCGCGATCGACGAGGCCCTTGTGATGCATGATCTGTAAAAACTTGAGCACTGTCGTATAGCCTGTGCTATCCGCCTCCGGTATGGCTTCATGAACCTGCCGCACCGTGCTTGGGCCCAGCTTCCACAAACTGCGGAGTATCCCCAGTTCTGCTGCCGTGGGTCGCGGTATTCCCGCTGCTTGATCCCTGCTCATAATCGTTTTTTCTCCCGGATCATCGCGCCCGACCGATCAGGCGCACAAAAACGCTCCGGGAGTATACCCCAAGCACGAATAAGTTCGTACTAAAAATTTTCTTAAAGCCGCAGCGAGTCCCCTGGCGCCAAACCCGTCCCTGAAACCCTGGCCTACGCCCGCCTGGCCCTGATTTCGACTTTGGCAGGCACCGAGAGTTCCACAGCTAACCCGCCATTACGGCGGTTGGCCAGGCTCATCCGCCCGCCATGCGCTTCGATGATTTCCCGGCACAGGGGCAAACCGAGGCCACTGCCCTTTTGCTTGGTTGAATAAAACGGCAACAAGGCGCTTTTCATGACCTTTTCGGACATGCCCGAACCCCGGTCCAGTACCCGAATGGTCTGCCGGGTATTATCCTGCGCAATCGTGATCACCACATCCGAGTCGCCCGACCCGGATTCATGTGCATTTTTCAGAAGGTTGATCAGCACCTGTTCGATCTGGACCGCGTCAAAAAACCCCGGCTCTGCAGGTACCCCGCCATCCAGGTTGAACGGCACGGTTTTTTGCAGTATTTCCACAAAGCCACGCCAGTCGACGTTCTCGGGTTGTGGCTGGGGCAGCTTTGCAAATCGTGCATAGCCATCTATGAATGCCTTCAGATGGTTGGCGCGCTCTTCGATCGTGG
>CBDUSC010000108.1:0-6203 GCA_965369735.1 uncultured bacterium | reverse complement strand
GAACACTCTTTTCGAACACCATATTTCTACTGTGCTTGACTCTCTTTTTGACTGCCGGTTGCGGCGGTGACGGCGGCCCGACGTTGTATCCGGCAAGCGGGGTCGTCAAGTATCAGGGAAAGCCGCTGGCCGGGGCCAAGGTGGCATTTATTCCCAGCGGAGACGGGGCCATCGCCATGGCAACGACCGATGTTCAAGGTCGCTGTGCTGCAGGACGCAGAATCAATTGATACGGCATCGCACCCGTTTTTTGAGACCCGATACGTTCACTTTTATGCGACACATGATCTCGATGATGCGATGTATAAACTCAGCCGCCACAAGATGGATATGTTGGTCGAGTTTGGCGAGACTCCAGGATACTGGATCAATGTCGATGCGCCGCGGGGCTATGTCATCGAAAAGCTGTTGCTGCAAAGTGGTGGGCCCGGGATCAAACGGAAAACGGTATCCGGGGTCGCAGTACGATATGTCGACTGGTTGTTGCCCGGTATTCTTGGCATGAACATGATGTTCAGCTGCCTTTTTGGTGTCGGGTACGTTGTCGTCAGGTATCGCAAAAACGGGTACCTGCGTCGTCTTCAGGCGACTCCTCTGACACCACTGGAGTTTTTGATAGCGCAGGTAATGTCGCGCATGGTGCTGACCATGTGCATCACAACCTTTGTGTTTATCGGCACCAGTTTCTTTATAGGGTTCTCAATGGAGGGCAGCTATCTGTTGTTGCTCCTGGTCGCCATGCTGGGTGCCATATCCATGATTGCTCTTGGTCTTGTTATTGCATCGCGGGTCAACAGCGAAGAGCTCGCCGGTGGTCTGCTCAACATGATTACCTGGCCAATGATGCTGTTGTCCGGTGTATGGTTTTCACTCGAAGGCACCAATAGTTTCATGCAGGGGGTCTCCAGGATATTCCCGCTGACCCAGATGCTGGATGCCGCCAGGGCGATCATGTTTGATGGAGCCGGTCTGGGTGATGTGATGAACCAGATTATTGTGCTGTCGGTGATGACGGCTGTATTCCTGACGGCAGGTTCGCTATTGTTCCGCTGGGACAGCAAATAGATAGGAGCGATCCCCTGTATTGCAATGGGTGCGACAACCGCGCTCATCTATAAACCGGGAACCTGATCATGCTCTGAAAAAAAGCGGCCATCTGGCCGCCTTTTTTTTGAACATTTAGTCCTGATCGCCACTGCCCGACGCATCGGGCCAGTTTGCAAACGGGAATGGCAAATCGTCATTGTTATAACTCAGGTAATCGACGATGTTGTGCAAATATATGCCCATCGACGAGCCGAGGTTCTGCAAATTTGAGTTGGTATCGCCGGTCACAAGGACCACCAGGAATTGCAGTATCACAATCGCCGCTGCCAGCCATGTGGAGACGATAAAAATGATTGCAAACAAAACCATTGTGACCAATCTGAGCCAGGTCCTCTTTGAAGTCAGATTCTTTTCCAGCTCGCCCTGGGGTCGTTTCGGAGATTCTTCATTGTTGTCCATCAGTTGCTCCACCTATCGTGTCAAGCATGCTACGTACCCAATCATACTCTGGCGCAATCAGTAATGCCTGTTCCAGCGCATCGCGTGCCAGGATGTCGTCCTGTTTTTCCAACTGGATATTGCCAATATAGGCATAAGTCTCAGCTTCACCCCAGGCAGGTTCAAGACCCGGCGCATCGGATTGTGCTTCAAACATCACGGTTGCCTGTTTGAATCTGTCCAGGGCCTTGTCCTTGTCCCCACCAAAAATACCGGGCCTGTGATACAAGCTGACCGCTTCAAGCAATGCCACACGAGGGTTGAATGCATCGGATTTTTTTGCCTTGCGCATCCGCTTGGCGGCGCGTGGTCCAAAAAACATTGCCTTTAGCGGTTGCACACCTGCCTTGATCCCAAAACAAACGGATTGCAGGGCGAGCGCGTCGGCGTCCCCCGATCGCTGATCCAGAACGAGATTCAGTTCAGCAATACAGCTGTTCAATAATTCAATACGCTGATTTTTGTCGAGCTTGAGGTCGCCAAGCGCCAGCCTGTAATCGGCATAGGCGATGTAATAATGAGCAAGCGTTGTCAGCTCCTGGTCATTGGCCAACTGGCGAAAGCTGTCACGGCTGGCTCGCATACCATTGAAGTCGCGCGTATAAAATGCATACTCCGTACGGGTGATCGCATCGCGCATGGATTCCGTGGACGCTCCCGGCTCCGCTGAAATCGGCAGCCCCGTCATCCACAATGTCAAAAAAACAACAATATTCTTCATTAGGAAATATTATATGACAAAAGATGACACCCGCTTCCCACGCCCATGAATAATGTTCTCCAGACTTTTGAGCTGATCGATATCGGCGCCAACCTGACGCACGACAGTTTTGACAACGATCGCGATGATCTGATCCGTCGCGCACAGGATGCGGGCGTCAAAACAATGATTGTTACCGGTAGCACGGCTCAAACCAGCAGTGATGCGTTGGCGCTGGCAAGGCAATACCCGGGTACTTTGTATGCGACGGCGGGCGTCCATCCACATTACGCAAAGGACTACAGCGATGACACGGGTGAGCGGCTGAGTGAACTGCTGGAGCATGATGAGGTGGTTGCCGCCGGGGAGTGTGGCCTCGACTACTTCCGAAACTTTTCCGCGGAGGGGGCCCAGGAACACGCCTTCAATTCAATACTGGAGATTGCAGCCAACCACGGGGTACCGGTGTTTTTGCATCAGCGGGACGCGCATGAGCGCTTTGTTGAAATTTTGAAAAACCATCTTGGTCGGATTCCCAGGGCGGTGGCGCATTGTTTTACCGGTACAGAAAATGAGCTTGCAGAGCTCATCGATCTGGATCTCTACATCGGTATCACAGGATGGATATGCGATGAGCGCCGCGGTCATCACCTGCGAGATATTGTCGGCCGTATTCCGACGGACCGGCTCATGATCGAAACCGACGCGCCATACCTTTTACCCCGCGATCTGGATCCAAAACCGAAAACACGACGCAATGAGCCCATGCACCTGCCGCATATACTGCATGCCATTGCGACTGCGGCAGGGGTCGATGAGACTGATCTGGCCCGGCAAACAACCGAAAACGCACGGCGGTTTTTTGAGCTGCCATGATCCATACTTGAATAACCGAGAACCGATTGAGGACACGACATGGATTCAGAGAGCGTCAGCCGCTGTGTCAACGAAAAGGGGGACGAATCGATCATCCCCGAGCTTTGCGAATACATAAAAATTCCGAACAAGTCACCCCTGTTCGACCCGGATTGGGCCGCGCATGGCTATATGGACGATGCCATGGCGCTGATCGAAAAATGGTGTCGCAGCCAGCCGATCAAAGGCATGACGGTAGATGTCATCCGGCTGGAGGGCCGTACGCCATTGCTGTTTTGTGACATACCGGGCGACTCGGATGACACGGTTTTGCTCTATGGGCATATGGACAAGCAGCCGGAATTCACCGGCTGGGCTGATGGTCTGAGCCCGTGGACACCGGTGATCAGGGATGGAAAGCTGTATGGTCGCGGTGGCGCCGATGACGGCTATGCGGTGTTTGGATCCCTGACAGCGATACGATCACTGCAGGAGCAAGGTCACCCGCATGCGCGTTGTATCGTCATCATCGAAGGTTGTGAGGAGAGCGGAAGCTTTGACCTGCCCTATTACATGGATGCGCTGGAAGAGCGTATCGGCAAACCCTCTCTGGTCGTGTGTCTCGATGCCGAGTGTGGTAACTATGATCAGCTTTGGTGCACGACATCGTTGCGCGGGAATCTCGTTGGAAGCCTTACCGCGCAGGTTCTGACAGAGGGCGTACACTCCGGCGCATCCAGCGGTATCGTGGCAAGCAGTTTCCGGGTGATACGCCAGCTTTTGACACGTATCGAAAACGAATCTACAGGCGAAATGTGCCTGGATGCATTGCACGTTGAGATACCGGAGCAACGGCAACAACAGGCTGCGGCAGCAGCGAAAGTTCTGGGCGACCTGGTGTACACCAAGTTGCCATTCTCGGGCAATACCGGTCCGATCGGCGATAACGTGCTGGAGTTGATGCTCAACAACACATGGCGGCCTACTCTGTGTGTGACAGGTGCAGATGGAATCCCTGAATTCGGCAATGCAGGGAATGTGATGCGACCGTATACCAGTTTTAAATTATCCTTCCGTTTGCCGCCTACCTGTGATGCACAAGCGGCCGCGGATGCGGTGAAGTCAGCCCTGGAAAATGATCCGCCCTATGGGGCCAGCGTCAGATTCGATATCGGTTCAGCCCAGAATGGCTGGAACGCGCCGGTTATCGATGACTGGCTGGTTGACTCCATGCAGTCGGTGTCAAAAACGTTCTTTAGAAATGACTCCATGTACATGGGTACCGGCGGAACAATTCCGTTCATGGGAATGCTGGGCGAGAAGTTCCCCAGTGTGCAGTTCCTGGTTACGGGGGTGCTCGGACCGCGCTCGAATGCTCATGGTCCAAACGAGTTCCTGCATATCGACACGGGCAAAAAAGTGACGGCCTGCGTCGCCGGGGTGCTCGCAGATCACTATGGCCGCTAACGGGCCGTCTGTTCAGGCAGCGTTGGCCGAGCGGGTAATGCGTTCCCAGTAGGGAAAAAAGGCTTCGATCAGCTTTTCGGCTTCCTTGCTGTCTTCCACGTGATAGGAATCGACCAGCGTCTGCGGGCTGGTGACGCCGCGCGGGATGCCCTTTGTGAACTCGCCATCGTCCGAGAACAAAATCAGTCCTTCAACAGGCACATCCTGGGCAAGCTGGCGTACCGCGGCGACGCGGTCATACAGTGGACCCTGCGGATTGCGAAACTCAAACCGTTGTTTTCCGTCTATCACGGTCCAGTTATCCATTTTGTCGCTGCCAAAAATGACACCCTTGATCCTTTTGACATCGAGCACCAGGAAACCGCGTGGCGTGAGCAATAATCGCTCGATATGAATATGGCCACCCATACCGTCGGGTATGACGAAATCGGACATGTTGCGCATGCTGACTTTTTTCAGCGCCTGTTCCAGGCGGCGCTGGCTGGCACCGCGGCGGCGCAAGACCCATAGCCACACGACAAGTGCGAGCAAAACGACAAGCGCGATGCCCAGGGCGGGCATGTTGCTCAGTGCGAAATCAGTGATTGCTTCCACGGGACCAATATTCAGAGTTAATCGTCGGATCGCATGATACCCGAACTAAACGATGCAGGCACCTGGTGCGTTGACCGGTGAAATCCAGTATTGGGCCGAACAGTTTTGTTCAATGAACACCTGTTCCATCGCGGTCGCAATGTCCTGGCTATCCGCAGCCCGGCACCACGCAAACAGGGTGGGACCGCTGCCTGATATGGAGCAGCCCAATGCACCGTGATCCAGCGCCGCAGCTTTTGCATTATCAAAACCGGGTATCAGCGATTTGCGCTGTGCTTCGATCACGATGTCATCCAGGCATGAGCCGATCAGGTCCAGGTCGTTTTCATAGCATGCGGCAATCAGTAGCGCGTGAGCTGCGCTTTGCTGGACATGGCTTCGCAAGGAAACCGTATCGCTCAGAATTGCCCGGGCACCACGCGTTTCGATTTCGATAACGGGGTGGAGTATGACAGCGGTAAGATGTTCCGGCACGGGGATGGATACGCACCGCAGCTTTCCCCCAAGGGTACTCAGGACCAGGCCACCCAGCATGCATGGGGCGACGTTGTCGGCATTGCGCGCAGTGCTGGCCAGGGCTTCGCCATCCAGCGCATACCCGATCAGGGTCAGCGGATCGAGACCCAGACCCAGTATTTCGTTTGCGGCCACCACCGCCGCAACCGCCGATGCCGCCGACCCGCCCATACCGGAACCCAGCGGGATACCCTGGTCGATCGATATTGAGATCCCCTGCCCGATCTCGTGGTCGTCGATCATCCGCAGTAACGCACGGCTGGCGGTGTTCTTGTCCGGGTTTGTTGGCAAGCCCGGTACGACACCAGTGATATTGGAAATTTCGATGCCCTTCGAATCTGCCAACGAGATAGTAACCCGGTCTCCCGGGCCCTCGATGGCGTGCCCCAAAACATCAAAACCGACCGCGACGTTGCCAACGGTTGCCGGGGCGAATGCAGTGACCGACTTCATGCGTTGCATGGTAACCGGATTTATGGTCGCGCATAAAAAAACCCCGTCCTGTTGGACGGGGTTCCAAGCACAT
>CBDUSC010000107.1:0-6277 GCA_965369735.1 uncultured bacterium | reverse complement strand
CGCGAGACCACACGGCGGAACAACTCGGGTGCGAAATTCGGCACACCTATAAAGCTCAACGACTCCCCTTCGCTGAATGTGTCTCCAATATTGATGGTGCCGTGATTGTGCAAGCCAATGATATCGCCCGCATAGGCTTCTTCTGCGTGTTGCCTGTCGCTGGCGAGAAATGTCAGGGCGTCGGATATTTTTTTATCCTTTCCCGATCGCACATGATGCAGCTTCATGCCACGGCTATACATACCCGAACATATGCGTAAAAAAGCGATGCGATCGCGATGAGCCGGGTCCATGTTTGCCTGAATCTTGAATACAAAACCCGTCACGCATTTTTCGCCGGGTTCCACATTGCGTTCCAGAGTTTCGCGGGTGCCCGGCGCAGGCGCATATTTGACAAATGAGCTCAGCAGCTCGCGCACACCAAAATTATTGATCGCAGATCCAAAAAATACCGGTGTCTGTCGGCCAGCCAGGTACTCATCCATATCAAATACCGGGCATGCGCCGCGTACAAGTTCGATCTCCTCGCGATATGCGTCTGCCATGTTACCCAGCAACTCGCCTGCCTCGGCCGAGGCAAGGCCATCAATGACGCGGGTGTCCCCGGTCTTTCCCCTTTCACCGGCAATATGAACCAGGATGCGGTCCTGGTTCATATCGTAGATACCGCGCAGATCACGACCCATACCCACGGGCCAGGTGACCGGCGCGCAGGCGATACTCAATACGCTTTCAATTTCATCCAGCAGCTCAACCGGCTCGCGCCCATCCCTGTCGAGCTTGTTGACGAAGGTCATGATAGGCGTGTCACGCAGACGGCACACCTCCATCAGTTTTATGGTCCGCGCTTCCACACCTTTTGCGCAATCGATCACCATCAGCGCCGAATCGACTGCCGTAAGGGTCCGGTAGGTGTCTTCAGAAAAATCCTCATGGCCGGGCGTGTCGAGCAGATTGACGACATAGCCATCAAACGGAAACTGCATGACCGAAGAGGTAACCGATATGCCGCGCTCCTGTTCCAGCGCCATCCAGTCCGAGTGCGCATGACGCATGGCTTTGCGGCCCTTGACCGCACCGGCCATTTGTATGGCGCCACCAAACAGCAGCAATTTTTCAGTCAGCGTGGTTTTTCCGGCATCCGGGTGCGAAATAATGGCAAAGGTCCGGCGCTTTGCGATGTTTTCCTGCAAAGTACTCAAAATGACTGTCGATCCGCGACGCGTATCGCGAGTACAACAGCGTCCTCGCGACCATCGTGCGCGCGATAGTAGGCTTTACGTGTACCGATCCGGCGAAAACCGGATGAAAGATACAGCCGCATCGCAGATTCATTTGATGGGCGTACTTCCAGGAACACCTGGGTCTCGCCCTGCTGCACAACCTGCTCGAGCATTTCCTGCAGCATCATGCGCCCAAGACCCTGGCGGCGATATTCATCGGCGATACACAGGTTGAGAATATGCGCGTCGCCGGCACCCAGCGACATAATGCCGTAACCGGCAACCATCGCCCCCGCATCAAGAACACGGCAGCAATAACCTACACGCAAACAATCGGAGAAGATCCCGGTAGACCACGGAAAACTGTATGTTTCAGCTTCTATCTCGACGATGCGATCCAGGTCATCGGTCTGCATCTCGCGTATGACCGCGGGGTTGCCATGCGTCATACAACGTCCCGCGGCTTGCCCGAATTGATGGATATCGCAAACTGCAGATCTTCCCAGGCTTTGCGTTTTTCGCGCGGCGATCGCAACAGGTATGCGGGATGATAGCTCACCACAACTGGTATGCCTGTCTGGCCAAATTGATGCACGCGGCCGCGCATACGACCCAGTGATTCGTCGCTGCCAAGCAGGCGCTGCGCTGCAATCCTCCCGACTGCGAGAATCAAACCAGGCTGGATCAGGTCGATTTGCCTTTCCAGGTAACCGACACACTGTGCCGCTTCCTCCGACCGCGGATCGCGATTACTCGGCGGTCGACACTTCAGGATATTGGCAATATAAACGGTTTTGCGATCCAGCTGCACGGCGCGGAGCATGGCGTCGAGCAACTTGCCGGCGCGACCCACGAATGGCTCGCCCAGCCTGTCTTCTTCCGCACCGGGTGCCTCGCCGATGATCAGCCATTCAGCCCGCGGGTTTCCGACACCGAAAACCGTTTGCGTCCGGCTTGTGTGCAGCGGGCATCGGGTACAACCTCTGACCTGTGATTCCAATGCCAACCAGTCAGGGTCCTGTTGGCCGATATCACCGGTGTCGCCCACCAGATCGGGGGCCGCATGTGTGCGCCAGATATCGATACCCATGGCCTGCAGATAGGCAGTCTGTCTCGCACCGGGCATATCATTCAAGCCTTTTTATCTTCGCCAGGATCAACTGCAGACTGTGCCTTTTTTTTGCGAAGCCGGATCAGCCAGTCGGCAGGACCTGACAGACCGTAGATCGAAAACAGCGAAAATAGAACCAGCGATGGTCTCAGCGCAATCAGCATGAACAACAACGGTATGAGCAAAAGGTAGGCAAACGGAACATGCCCGCCAAGGTTTATTTCCTTGAAGCTGTAGTAACGCAAATTACTGACCATCAAGCCACCGGCAACCGCGGTAACCGAGAATCCCAGCGCAAGCGTGTTGATGCCTGACAGATCCAGCTCGGTACCCAGCCAAACAGCAGCGGCAACGATCGCGGCAGCCGACGGGCTGGGTAATCCCTCAAACCAGTGCTTGCCTGTGACAGCCTCGCGCGAGTTAAACCGCGCAAGACGCAATGCGGCACAAACGGTAAAGAAAAATGCTGCAAGCCAACCCAGCTTGCCCCACACCCAACCGTACTCTGCGATGCGTTCCACACCCCAGTTGTAAACCACCAGCGCCGGGGCCAGGCCAAAGGAAACCATATCGGACAAGCTGTCATATTCCTTGCCAAAATCGCTTTCCGTGCTGGTCAGCCGCGCAACCCGCCCGTCCAGACCGTCCATGAACATTGCCACGAATACCGCGATCGCCGCGCGCGAAAAGTTTCCGTCGATGGCGGCAACCACCGCATAAAAACCCGCGAACAACGCAGCGGTCGTCAGCAGATTGGGTAGCAGGTAAAAACGTTTTCGCAATGGGGACTTGATCGTATTGCTCCCAACAGTTATCGCAGTGTGCTACTGGTCTTTGTGCCTCAAAGAACCAAGTTTACTTGAGCCAGCGCGAATCCGCTGTCCTGTTTCCACTTTCACACGCATATCGACCGGCACATAGACATCGGCGCACATAGTCAGGCGTACGAATGCACAGGGCTGACCCTGACCGACACGTTCCCCATAGCGCACAAACGACGCTGGCCGACCCAGCAGTTTCGGACCACGGAACATGAGCACGATATTTTGCTTGTCGTGAGTCTGTACCCACATGCCGCTGTGGCCCAGAAGCCGGGACCCGCCGCTCATATTGTCGCGCAGATCCAGTACCTGCCCTTCCACCGGGCTGCGCACCGTATAGGCTCCAAAAGGATTTATCCGGATGCTTATCTTTATCGATTCTTCATCCAGGTCGCCGCGGTCGGTAGGTGAGATAGAGATAATCCATCCATCTACCGGGCTGACTACCGCCATGGGTTCGGATGGAATCTCGCGATGCGGATCCCGAAACAGCATATACAAAACAACAATTAACGTCGTCGACACCAGAAGTGTCCACGGCGTCCAGAGATAACCCAGCCATGCCAGCAAGAACGCGGCACCCAAAAACAGCAAACCTTCGCTGGCGATAAGTGGATACTTTTGCACGCTTTATTCCTCGTCGTCCTGATTGTCAGCCGTTTCAACCAGCCATGGCATCATCCCGCGCAGATGCTCACCGATTTTTTCGATGCCATGCTGCTTCGCGTTTTTTCGACCCTGGCTCAGGGTTTTTGCCCCGGTTTCGATCTCGGCCACAAACTCCTTTGCAAATTGTCCGTTTTGAATTTCGTGCAGCATCTCAGTCATTTGGGCCCGCGTGGTCTCGTTGATGATGCGCGGCCCCCGTGTGTAATCGCCATATTCCGCAGTCGTGGATCTGGACTCCCGCATGCCTGCAATACCCCGTGTATGCACAAGATCCGCAATCAGCTTCACTTCATGAAGACAACTGAAATAGGCAAGCTCCTCCGGATAACCTGCATCCACAAGTGTTTCGTACGCCGCAGTGATCAAATGAGTCAGTCCGCCGCAGAGTACAGCCTGTTCTGCAAACAAATCTGTCTCGGTCTCGTCGCGAAAACTGGATTCAATGACACCGGCGCGGCCATGACCATTTGCGCAAGCATAAGACAGTGCGATATCGCTTGCAGTACCGCTGGCATCCTGGTGCACGCATAGCAATGCTGGAACACCACCGCCCCGTTCATAGGTTGCCCTTACCTGATCGCCTATTCCAAGCGGCGCTATCATGACCACGTCGAGATCGTCGCGCGGCTTGATCAGCCCGTAATGAATATTGAATCCATGTGCAAATGCCAGGACCACACCGGGCTTCAGCGCATTGCTCAATATCTCGCTGTAAACCCTGGCCTGTTTCTCATCGGGGATCAACATCATGACAAAATCAGAATCCGCCACCGCATCGGCAAGCGGTCTGGCATCCAGGCCCAGGGACCCACAGATATCAAACGAAGCCGATCCATCGCGCAGACCCACCACGACATCGATACCCGAGTCATGCAGATTCAGCGCATGCGCACGACCTTGTGCGCCGAGGCCCAAGACCGTGACCCGGCGCTCGCGAATCAACGCCGGATTTGCATCATAGTCATAGAAAACAGCCAAGATTTTGTCTATGCCCGGGTAATGCCCGAGGATAAGGAAACGGCGGTACGCTACTCGCCATCCCGGCAGAAATCAATACCGCAAAGGGTTTTCGCAGGCAGGTTTTCTGTGATGTCGCTGTACTGCGCAAGCCAGTCGCCGATACAATATGCCGCCGACCCATAAAGTCATCATTAGCTCAAAAGGATCCTGAACAATGCGACTGACTGCGTTGCCACTGACGACGCTGAAAGATAACCCGGCCGATGCCGAAATCATCAGCCACCAGCTCATGATGCGTGGCGGTTTTATCCGCAAGCTGGCATCCGGCATGTACTCATGGATGCCATTGGGCATGCGGGTTCTGGCCAGGATCGAAGGCATCGTGCGCGAGGAGATGAATCGTTCAGGCGCCTTCGAAGTACTGATGCCCAGCGTACAACCGGCTAAATTGTGGAAGGAATCGGGCCGCTGGGACCAGTACGGTCCTGAGTTGCTGCGCTTTCACGACCGGCATGGCAGGGAATTTTGCTATGGACCGACGCATGAGGAAGTCATAACCGATATTGCGCGCCGTGAACTGAAAAGCTACCGGCAACTGCCCGTCAACTACTTTCAGATCCAGACCAAGTTCCGCGACGAGATCAGGCCAAGATTTGGTGTGATGCGCGCGCGCGAGTTCATCATGAAAGACGCATATTCGTTCCACCTGGACCAGGAATCTCTGGACCAGGGCTACCAGGCAATGTATGACGCATACACGCGCATATTCAATCGCATGCATCTGAAGTTCCGGTCAGTAAAGGCCGATTCGGGTGCGATTGGCGGCAATCTGTCGCAGGAGTTTCATGTCATCGCCGACTCCGGTGAAGATGCCATTGCCTACTCGGATTCCGGCAGCTATGCAGCCAACATTGAGCTCGCGACAGCCGCTCGCAGCGACATACCGCGATCGGAACCGGCCGAGGACATGCAAACCGTTGACACACCCGATGTCCGGTCCATAAAAGATTTGACCGCGTTTTTGAAAGTGGAAGAACAAAAGTGCGTCAAAACACTGATTGTAGATGGTGACGACGGTCAGGCGGTGGCACTGCTGCTGCGCGGCGACCATGAATTCAATGCGCTAAAGGCAGAGCAGCTGGATGGGGTGGCAAAACCATTGCGCATGGCAGATGCCGAAACCATAAAAGCAGCAACCGGTTGCACGGCCGGTTTTTGCGGCCCCGTGGGTCTTGCGGACCTGGGGCTGAAGATCCATGCAGATCATGATGCGCTGGTTATGGCAGATTTTGTCTGCGGCGCAAACCAGGAAAATACACATTTGCGTGGTGTGAACTGGGGCCGCGATCTCCCGGAACCCGAGGCTGCAGATCTGCGCAACGTGGTTGCCGGCGATCCATCACCCGACGGGGACGGAACCTTGTCCATTGCCCGTGGTATCGAAGTAGGTCTCATTTTTCAGCTTGGGGACAAATACAGTGACTCAATGAAGT
>CBDUSC010000106.1:0-6361 GCA_965369735.1 uncultured bacterium | reverse complement strand
CGGCCGTTCCGGTTTCTTCGGCCCGGCAACCCACATGTATCACCGCCGGCCACCCACCGGCTGGTCCAGCTTTGACGGGCCGCTGAAGCCACGGGCATTTGATACCACAAAGCTCGGGGATACCGGGCCATCGCCCTGGGATGCAGCCATGCTGATGTCCAACAATGCGGTGCACATGCGATTCTGGTCGCTGGAGAGCGATATGGATCACCTGGTGCGCAATGGTGATGGCGATGAGTTGATTTTTGTCCACGAGGGTGAAGGTGAGTTTTTTTGCGACTATGGCCGCCTTGATTTTCGCGATGGTGATTACATTGTTATTCCGAGAGGCACAATGTGGCGCGTTACGGTACGCAAACCCGTCAAGGCGTTGCTGATCGAGGCCTGCAACGACAGCTATGTTTTACCCGACAAGGGTCTGGTCGGTCCGCATGCGATCTTTGATGAGGCGATGCTGGATGTCCCGGCAATCGATGATGCATTCCTGGCGCAGCAAGATGACAGTGAGTGGACAATCAAGGTCAAGCGGAGTGAACAGATTTCCCAGATTACCTACCCGTACAACCCGCTGGATGCGGTTGGCTGGCATGGCAATCTGAGCGTCGTTCGTATCAACTGGCGCGATATCCGACCGCTCATGAGTCATCGATATCATTTGCCGCCATCGGCGCACACGACCTTCCTCGCCAGCCGCTTTGTGGTGTGTACCTTTGTGCCGCGGCCATTTGAAATGGATCCCGGTGCACTGAAGGTGCCGTTTTTCCACAACAATGACGATTATGACGAAGTGATTTTTTATCATCGCGGGGAGTTTTTCTCGCGCGATAATATCCAACCCGGGATGATCACCATGCATCCCTGCGGATTCACACATGGTCCACACCCAAAGGCGCTGGATAATGCATTTGTCCAAAAATCAGACGCAACCAACGAAGTTGCGGTTATGATCGATACGCGCGACGCACTGGATGTTGCCGATATGGCAGCGGGCGTTGAGTGGGACGGCTACGTGGATTCCTGGAAAAACAGCTAAGCAAGACACTAGGGGTATTTGATGAAACTGGCTTCTTTGTCGGCCGGCGGCCGTGATGGCACGCTGATCGTAACCGACTGCGGGATGCAAAACGCCGCGCAGGCAGATGGCATCGCTGCGACCATGCAGCAAGCAATGGATAATTGGGATGTCGTTGCGCCACAACTTGAATCCATCTACCAGGCGCTGAATTCAGGCGAGCAGGAGAATGCATTTTCGCTCGATGTATCGGAGCTTGCTTCTCCGTTTCCACGGGCCTACCAGTTTCTCGATGGCAGCGCCTATCTTGCTCACGTGGAACGCGTACGACGCGCCCGTGGAGCCGAAATGCCGCCGAGCTTCCGGACTGACCCGCTGATGTACCAGGCTGTTTCGGACGGGTTTTTGGACCCGGCCGAACCGGTTTCGGTAGCCAGCGAGGAATATGGCATCGACTTTGAGTCGGAAGTCTGTGTTGTGACCGGGGATGTACCCATGGGCGTGTCGCCGGAGAATGCGGGCCAGTACGTGAGGTTGATCGTGCTCATAAACGACGTATCCTTGCGAAATCTGATACCCGCCGAGCTTGGGAAGGGGTTCGGGTTCATGCAAAGCAAACCGCGCTCGGCATTGTCACCGGTTGCGGTCACACCGGATGAACTGGGTGATGCGTGGCGTCAGGGAAAAATCAACCTGCCGCTGATGACGCATTACAATGGCGAATTGTTTGGCAGCCCTGAGTGCGGTGTTGACATGCAATTCAGCTTTTATGATTTAATCTCGCACGCGGCAAAGACTCGGCCATTGGGTGCGGGAACCATTATTGGATCGGGTACGATCGCCAATGAAGATGAGTCGCGTGGTTCATCCTGTCTCGCCGAAAAACGCGTGCTCGAGATCATTGCAGATGGAGAAGCCCGCACACCCTTTATGAAATTTGGCGATACCCTACGAATAGAAATGCTGGATAAGGATGGCGAGAATATTTTTGGCACCATAGAGCAGAAGATTCAGAAATACGACGGACCCTGACACAATATCCATGACGCGACTCAGCCTGTATACCTATTGGCGTAGTTCCTGTTCCTACCGGGTACGTATCGCGTTGAACCTCAAGGGCCTGGAATACGACTCCATACCTGTACACCTGGTTCGTGATGGCGGCGGTCAGCACAGCGATGATTACCGGCGTCTGAACCCGCAGGGCCTGGTGCCAACCCTGCTGGATGATGGCCAGGCTATCCCCCAGTCGCTTGCGATTATTGAATACCTGGAGGAAATGCATCCCGAACCGGCTTTGCTGCCGATGGATGCCCTGCAGCGTGCACGTGTGAGGGGCATGGCGTACCTGATTGCTGCCGAAATGCAGCCAATGAATAACCTCGGTGTTTTGCAGTTTCTGAAACGCACAATGGGTCATGAGCAGGCTGATATCGATCGCTGGTACCGGCATTTTGTAGATCGGGGATTCACGGCGCTGGAGCGCATCCTGTCCGAAACGCCCGCACGCTATTGTCATGGCGATTCACCAGGGCTGGCAGACATATGCCTGGTCCCGCAGGTATATAATGCGGAGCGCTTTGGATGCACTCTTGATTCGTACCCCAACATTACCCGTATCAATGAGTTGTGTTTGTCACAAAAAGAATTTGCCAATGCGGTTCCTGAATCGCAGCCCGATGCGGAGTAAATGGATGCAGCATAAATGGAATTGATTGGATCGGGATATATCTGGTGGTTGGCGGGTACCTTGACCCTGCTGCTGCTGATCTGGTTCAACGTGTCACGTATCGTCTGGACGGTTGCGGGCATCCTGTTGCTGGCAGCGATGAGCCAGTATGCGGTGTTTGCATGGTGGTTGAAGCTGCTGGTATGGGTCATATTCCTGGTGCCATGGGCGGTACTCAACATACCCATGCTGCGCAGACCGCTGATCAGCGATCGGATTCTGGATCTGTATCGCGAATCCATGCCACCGATGTCGGAAACCGAGCGCGATGCCCTGGAAGCCGGTGGCACCTGGTGGGATGCGGAATTATTCAGCGGCCGGCCACGCGGGCGCCGCCTTTTGCGCGCAGAACCCGCGCGTCTCAGCGAAACCGAACGCGAGTTCCTTGATGGCCCTGTAGATCAGCTGTGTTCCATGTTGAATGATCACGATGTCAACATCGGCAGCCGTAAATTGCCCGATGCGGCCTGGGATTTGCTGCGCGAAAAAGGGTTTTTCGGGATGATTATTCCGAAGCAATACGGTGGTCTTGAGTTATCCCAATACGGTCACGCTGCAGTCGTCATGAAAATCGCCAGCCGTAGCATTAGTGCTGCCCTGACGGTGATGATTCCGAACTCGGTGGGGCCGGGGAAACTGCTGCAACGCTATGGAACCGATGCGCAAAAGAACCATTATTTGCCACGCCTTGCATCGGGTGAACTGATTCCCTGTTTTGGCCTGACCGGGCCGGAGGCTGGCAGCGACGCCGCGAGCCTGCCCGATACCGGTATTGTCTGTCGTGGCAGCAGCGGTGGCGAATCCGGCGTATTGGGCATTCGACTCAATTTTGATAAGAGATACATATCGCTGGCACCGGTTGCAAACCTGATTGGTGTTGCCTTCAAGATGTATGATCCCGACCGCCTGCTGGGCGACAGGGAAAACATCGGGATCACCCTGGCACTGGTACCCGCGGATGAGCCGGGCATCAGTATTGGTCGCCGGCACGATCCATTGCACATGGGTTTCCAGAATGGACCGGTATCGGGCAAGGATGTGTTTGTACCGATGGATGCAATCATTGGTGGCCCGGAGCAGGCTGGCAAGGGCTGGCGCATGCTCATGGAGAGTCTCACCGATGGCAGGGCGATTTCATTGCCCGCGCTGACGACAGCGAGCGCAAAAACGGCATCCCGAATTACCGGTGCGTATGCCAGGTTGAGATACCAGTTCAAAACCTATGTCGGCAGCTTTGAAGGTGTACAGGAATCCCTGGCGCGCATTGCCGGGAATACCTATGCGATGGATGCGGCCCGCCTGGTCACACTGGGCGCCCTGGATGAAGGTCACAAACCATCAGTGATTTCCGCAATCGTCAAATACAATCTCACTGCGCGCGCAAGAGAGCTGATTGGCGACGCAATGGATGTACACGGCGGCGCTGCTTTGTGCCTGGGACCGCGCAACATTATTGGAGAGCTATCGAAGTTCCCGTCCGTCGGTATCACAGTTGAAGGACACAATATTCTTACCCGCAGCATGATTACATTTGGGCAGGGCGTCATCCGATGCCATCCGTATCTGCTCGACGAAATGCACGCGGTCAATGAAAAAGACGAAGGCGTCGCGGGGCGTGATTTTGACCATGCGTTTGTCGGGCATATCGGTTTTTCGATCAGCAATACCTTGCGCACGCTGGTGCACGGATTGACCGGAGCGCATCTCGCATCTGCGCCAGTGGGTATCGGGGCTTTGCGATATTACTACCGGCAGCTGTCACGCATGAGTACAGCATTGGCATTTGTTTCCGATATTCTCCTGCTCCAGCTCAAGGGTGAATTGAAGCGACGCGAGCATTTGTCCGGGCGTATGGCGGATGTGTTCAGCCAGCTATACATCGCGTCGACGGTACTCAAACACTTTGATAACCAGGGCCGGGAAGACGATGATTTGCCATTGGCTGAGTGGGCGTTACGCGATTGCCTGGTGCGTATTCAGAGCGCCTTCGATGGCGTGTTTGAGAATTTCCCATCGCGTGGTTTGGGATGGCTGATCCGGTGGGTCGTGTTCCCGTATGGCCGCAGTTACCGGGCGCCCAGCGATGCATTGGGCAAGCGCCTGGCTCATATGTTGCTGGTGCCGTCACCCGCGCGTAACCGCCTGACCAGCGGGATGTACCTGACCAATGATACGGACACGCAGCTTGGCAGGCTTGAAACTGCGCTCGACAAAGTCACAACTGTGCAACCGTTGGAAGAGAAGCTGCACGAGGGCGTTCTGCTGAAGCTTGTCACGGGCCACACATTTGATGAACGAATTTCCAGCGCGGTAGAGGCGCGCTTGTTCAGCGAAGAAGAAGCAGCACAACTACGCGATGCCGAATCGGCAAGAAGGGAAACGCTGGTAGTTGACGATTTCGACTTTTAGGATTTCGACTTTTAGTCGGCGGACGTTTTGCGGGGCAAATCGTCCGTAATCGGAAACCAGGCTACGTGTGATTCAAAATGTACGTGAGCATCGGGTTCGCGATCGATATCCCCGTCAAAGCCTGTACGCACTATGTGTACTTCCCCCGGCCAGCGCTGTGAGCGAAAAAACAACGTGGTGCCACAGGCCTGGCAAAATCCGCGTTCGGAATCAGCCGACGATGCGAACCAGGTGACACTGGATTCGCCATGCGTCACCCGAAAGCCATCGGTGGCGACGCCCACCCAGGTTACGAATGCCGCGCCATGCGCACGTTGGCACATACGGCAATGACAATGGGCACACCACAGTGATGGTGTCCGGGCTTCGAAACGAACCGCATCGCAAAGACACGCGCCAGTCAATTTTTTGTGATCATTCATAGTCAATCAAAATATGTCATCGTTCCATAGTGAATCCGCAACCATATCTGATGCGCCATTCAAACACTCGAGCATATCCAGCGTATTCTCATCCAACAGCGATATAAACTCGCCCGGCAGAGATGGCGGGCCAAACAATATCCAGGCAACGGCGATTTCTTCGGTAGAAGTAATGCCGGCATCCTGGCAGGCTCGATCGATCGTTTTGCGATCCAGTCTGCCGCGCTTGCCACCGGCACGGCCAAGTTGCCTTTGGACCTTTCGCGCAAGGCTGCGTGCTTTTCGGCGCGAGATTTTCATAAGTTGGTCACTGGCATAAGTTGCTCATCAGCATGGTCGCGATATCAGGCCCGGACAAAAGTCCATAATCCTATGACAACAAAAGCGAAGCCTGCGATCCGTGCCATAAGCCTTTCATTCAGCCAGTCGCCAAGCCAGCTCCCTGCAAATACTGCAATGCCGGATGCGACTGTGAGGGCAAGCGCAGACCCGGCAAAAACAACCAGTTTGCTGTGCTCACTGTCGCTGGCAAACAATAGTGTCGCAAGCTGAGTCTTGTCTGCGATTTCTGCAAGGAAAACAGTCCCGAAAACCATAACAAACAATTTGATGTCCATGCTGCGTCTCGCGGTGGCGTATGGTGTGGTTTACTGGTGTGCGGTAATCAGCCATGCGGTGTACATGATGTATATCCCCAGCAGCAATGCGCCTTCCCAGCGCTCCAGTCTCATACGGGTAAACATTAACGGGAGCAACAGGATGGATGTGCCAAGCATCAGGGAATAATCC